>NZ_QQZY01000007.1 GCF_003351045.1 Gaiella occulta | reverse complement strand
GGGCAACTCCAGTGCGACGGCAGCGGCGCGAGGTTGCGCGCCCGGTCGAGGCGATGGCCGAGGCCCTGATCGAGCAGCTGCCGCTGATCGTGTACATGGACGAGCTGAGCCCCAACTCGTCGAACAGCTACACGAGCCCGCAGACGACGGCGATCCTCGGCTACACGCCGGAGGAGTGGGCTTCGGATCCGGACCTCTTCGCGACGATCCTCCACCCGGACGACCGCGCACGGGTGCTGGCCGAGCACGCACATGCGCACGCCACCGGTGAGACGCTGCGAACCGACTACCGGATCGTCAAACGCGACGGCAGCGAGGTGTGGGTGCACGACGAAGGGGTGATCGTGCGCGACGAGCACGGGGCGCCCGTGTGCCTGCAGGGCTACATGCTCGACATCAGCGAGCGCAAGCTGGCAGAGGCGCTGGCCGCAGGGCAGGCACGGCTGCTCGAGCTCGTCGCGAAGGGGACACCGCTGCCGGAGGTGCTCGACGCGGTGACGCGCTTCGTCGAGGAGCAGTCGAGCGACGTGCTCGCGTCGATTCTCCTGCTCGACCCGGACGGCCTGCACCTGCGGCACGGAGCGGCCCCGAGCCTTCCGGACGCCTACTGCGCGGCGATCGACGGTGCCGCCGTCGGCCCCTCGGCCGGCTCCTGCGGCACCGCCGCCTGGCGCCGCGCGCGCGTCGACGTGTCCGACATCGCGAGCGACCCGCTGTGGAGCGAGTACCGCGATCTCGCGCTCGGCCACGGCCTGCGGGCGTGCTGGTCGACGCCGATCTTCGCGGCCGACGGAGCCCTGCTCGGCACCTTCGCCCTCTACTACCGGGAGCCACGGGGCTGCGGCGAACGCGATCTCGAGCTCGTCGAGATCGCGACCCTCGTCGCCGGCATCGCGATCGAGCGCGCCCGGTCGGAAGAGGAGATGCGCGCAAGCGAGGAGCGCTACCGCGACCTGTTCGAGAACGCGTGCGAGCCGATCGCGACCGTGACGCTGGACGACGTCATCACCGACGTGAACGCCGCGTTCGAGCGCGTGCTCGGCTACACGCGCGCGGAGCTGATCGGGTCGAACCTCCACGACTACCTGACGCCCGCCGGACGCGAGACCTCGACCCGGCAGAGGGAGCGCAAGCTGGCGGGCGACGTCGCCAAGACGACCTTCGAGCAGGAGTTCATCGCCAAGGGCGGGAGGCGGGTGATCTTCGAGGTGTCGAGCCGGATCATCGAGGAGGGCGGACGCCCGATCGGGGTGCAGGGCGTCTGCCGCGACATCAGCGCTCGCAAGCTCGCCGAGGCCGAGATGCGGCGGCTCTCCGACCTCAACCGCCACCAGGCGCTGCACGACCATCTCACCGGCCTTCCCAACCGCGGCTGCTTCCGGGAGCGGATCGAACGGGCCGTCGCCGAAGGCGGCGGCACGGGCGCGGAGCTCGCCCTCCTTCTCATCGACCTCGACCGCTTCAAGGAGATCAACGACGCCCTCGGACACCGCTACGGAGACATCATCCTCGTCGAGCTCGCACGGCGGCTCGAATCCGTCGTACGCCGCGACGACACCGTCGCGCGTCTCGGCAACGACGAGTTCGGCGTGCTGCTGCCGCGGCTGGCCGACCCCTCGACCGATCTCGAGCAGGCACTCGCACGGGTGCTCGCGACTCTCGAGCAGCCGTTCCAGGTCGACGCGCTTCCGCTGTACGTCGAGGTGAGCATCGGCGTCGCGCTCTCGCCCGCCCACGGCACGGACGTCGAGCTGCTGTTGCGGCGGGCGGACATCGCGATGTACGCCGCGAAGAAGGCGGGGCTCTCCCACGTGCTGTACGCCCCGCACATCGACCACCACGACTCGGACAGCCTGATGCTGCTGTCCGAGCTGCCGCGGGCAGTGAGCCAGCGCGAGCTCGTCCTCCACTACCAGCCGAAGGTCGACATCCACACGCACGAGCTCGCGGGGGTCGAGGCGCTCGTGCGCTGGCAGCACCCGACACGCGGTCTCATCCCCCCGGGCGAGTTCATCCCGCTCGCCGAGCAGACAGGGATAATCCAACCGCTGACACGGTTCGTGCTCGACGAGGCGCTCGGCCAGAGCAAGACCTGGGAGGGCGAGGGTCGTCATGTGAACGTCGCGGTCAACCTCTCGACGCGCAATCTCCACGAGCCGACCCTGCCCGACGAGGTCGCGGAGCTCCTGCGCAAGTGGGATCTCCCCGGCGAGCGGCTGACGCTGGAGATCACCGAGAGCGCGATCATGTCCGACCCGGCGCAGACGGCGATCGTCGTCGAGCAGTTGAGCGCGCTCGGCATCCGCATCTCGATCGACGACTTCGGCGTCGGCTACACGTCGCTCGCGTATCTCGCGCGGCTCGCGCTCGGCCAGGTCAAGATCGACCGCTCCTTCGTCGCCGGCATGGCCGGCGAGTCCGGCGACGCCGCGATCGTGCGCGCGATCATCACGCTCGCGCACGACCTCGGGCTCGAGGTCGTCGCCGAGGGCGTCGAGACCAGGAGCCAGTGGAGCGATCTCGCGCTCCTCGGCTGCGACATCATCCAGGGCCACTCGATCAGCCGGCCGCTCGCAGCGCGCGATCTCGGCCGCTGGCTGCGGCGCTCCGGCGGCAACGGATCGGCGCAGCCGTGTCCGGCTCGCTGACCTCCGCGGACGGAGATCGCCGACGCTGCGAGGCTGCGGCGATGCCGCCGGCGCCGCGTCGAGCTCAGCGCTCGCCGCGACGAGCGACGAGCGCGGCCACCGCGGCGAGCTCGCGAACGCGCAGCGCGCGGCACGCGACGACGTAGATCGCCACGGCCGCTGCCAGACCGAGGCCGAGCGCCACGATCTGGGCGGGAACGGAGCGGCCGAGCGCACGGTCGAGCGGCAGCCACACGGCAAGGGACACCGCGGCCGCCAGCGCAGAGGCGAGCGCCACCCGCGCAACCGAGGCCGCCTGACGGCCGAGGTCGAGCCTTCCCACCCGGCGCCGCAGAAAGGCCAGCAGCAGAGCGGCGCCGACGATGTTGACGAGCGACGTCGCCAGGGGGATCCCCCACGTCCCGACGCGGTAGAGCACGGTGTCCAAGGCCGCGTTGAGCACGAGCGTCGCGACCGCGACCATCGTCGGCAGCCAGTTGGACTGGAGCCCGTAGAAGCCACGAGAGAGCATCAGCATCCAGCCGTTGAAGACGAGCCCCAGCGAGAAGGCCGCGAGACTGGCGGCGACGATGCTGACGTCGTCCTCGCCGAACCTGCCTCGCTCGTACACGAGCCGGACGATCGGCGCCGCAAGCACGGCGGAGACTGCCGAGGCGGGGATGAGCAGGAAGCCGATCTGGCGCAGGCCCGAGCTCACCGTCGACCGGAAGCCGTCCATGTCCGCGCGTGCCGCATGGCGTGCGAGCGCCGGGAACAACACCGTCGCGACCGCGACCGAGAACATCCCCTGCGGCAGCATGTAGAGCCGGAATGCCTTGTCGATCGCGGTCGGAGCGCGATCGGGGTCGATCAGCCGCGAGGCGAAGATGCTGTCGATCACCGCGTTGACGTTGACCAGCCCGAGCGTCAGCGTCACCGGCAGCATCAGCGTGAAGAACCGCCGCACGGCCGGGTCGCGCCAGTCGAGCACGAGCTGCAGACGGCCGTCGAGGCCGCGCAGCCACGGCAGCGGCAGCAGCAGCTGGATCAGCGTGCCGGCGACGATCGCGCCCGCGTAGACATACAGCTGCGCGTCGGTCCCGTCGACGCGCGGGACGCCGATCGCGAGGCCCGCGATGATGGCGACGTTCCAGAACACCGGGGTCAGCGCCGGCACCGTGAAGTGGTCGTACGTGTTGAGGATCCCGACGACGATGCCGCTGAGGCCGAGGAGGACGACGATCGGGAAGAGGACGCGGGACAGACCGACCGCGAGGCCGACGTCCCCGCCCGGGTCGCCGAACAGCCGCAGCACGAACGGCGCGACGAGGATGAACAGCGCGGTCAGCCCGCCGAGCACGAGCAGCATGAGCCAGAACAACGTCGACGCCACGCGCCACGCCCGCTTGCGCTCCCCCTTCTCCAGCAGGTCGCTGAACACCGGCACGAACGCACCGGAGAGCGCCGCGTCGGCGACGAGCGCGCGCACGAGATTCGGGATCTGGAAGGCGATCGTGAAGGCATTGATGCGTCCGTTGATGCCGAAGTAGTACGACGAGACCATCTCGCGCACGAGGCCGAGCACCCGTGAGAGGCCGGTCGCCGCGGAGAACACGAGCGTCGAGCGCGCTTGGCGGCGTCGGCGGCCCCTGTCGGTTGCGGCAGGCACCGGCCCGTCCGCAGCGTCGCTCATGCCGGTCGAGTTCGGCGCGGACACGCGCCCCACCTTCGCAGGACCCGCGCCGTCTCGTCGCTCCCGGTCGCTCTGCTACCATCGCTCGGCCCGCGAGCTGCGGGCATTCCTACGCCGAAACGCAGATGCCGAACATCCAGCAGCAGAAGAAGCGCGTCCTCATCGCCTCCCGCCAGCGGGAGGAGAACCTGCGCTACCGCTCGACGATCAAGACGCTCGCGAAGCGCCTCGAGGCGGCAGTCGCCGCCGGCGACGCCGACGCGATCGCGACCGAGCACCTGAAGCTCGTGCGCATGGTCGACAAGGCGGCGTCCAGGGGCGCTATTCACAAGAACACCGCGGGCCGCCGCAAGTCGCAGGCCGCCCGGCTCGTCGCCGGCGCCTAGTGCGGCGTCTCGCACCATTCCACCGGAAAGTCTTGTTGCGAGACGCCGCGCTCGATGCTTGCTGCGTGTCGCCCGGCTGCTGCGCAGCCGGGCGACACGATCCTGAAGGGGCGCGCTTCGCACGCCCGTTCCGGGTCGAACGTTCGGAGACGGCGCACTAGCAGCCGTCGTCACGAGCCCGGCAACCTGCCCGGCTCCCGGCTCACGTCGACGAGCGCCCGCTGCAGCTCGAGGTCAGGCGCAAGCCGGCTGCCGCCCTTGAGCGCGAGATCGAGCTCGGAGAGCCGTACCGTCGCGCGATCGAGCTCCTCCTCCGAGAACCCCTCCGCCTGCCGGGCGAGCTTCTCGCCGTAGAAGGGGTGCATCCTCAGCCTCGCCGCCGCATCCCGCGCCGAGAGGCCCGCGCCGCCCAGGCGCTTCAGCTGGCGCAGCTTCGACAGGTGCCCCGCGATCGCGCCGGCGAGCCGTGGCGCGGCCTCCCCCCGCTCGAACAGCATCTCCGAGATGGAGAGCACCCGTCCCGTCTCCCGTTGCGCCCAGGCGTCGGTGAGCTGGAAGATCGGGGTCTCCTGCCGGGGGGCGACGAGAAGCTCGATCTCGCGCTGCCCGACCGGCTCGCCCCCGGCCCAGGTGGCGACCTTGTCGATCTCGGTTGCGAGCGCGTGCAGATCGCGGTCGCCGACGAGCTGCACGAGGGCCACGCACGCGTCGGTGTCCGCGCGGACGCCCGCAGCACGGAAGCGCTCCGCCACCCAGCCGGCGATCTGCCTCCTCGCGTGGCTGTACTCGAGCACCTGCCCCGCCTTCGCCACCGCCTTGACGAGCGGAGCATCCTTCTTCAGCGCCTCCGACAGCAGCGCGAGGGTCGTCGCGGGCGCCGGCGAGGCGAGATACGCGCTGATCGCCGCAATGTCGGCGGCCTTCCACGCCTGCACGAGCCGGTCGTCGGCGTTGCGGCGGCCGTCCACGCGGTCGACGACGACGAGCCTCCTGTCGCCGAACAGGCTCCCGGCGTTGCAGAGGTCGACGACGTCGGCGCCGCTCATCTCCTGCGCCGACACGAGGTCGACCGACTGCGGGTCGAAATGACGCCGGAGGCGCTGCACGGCCGTCTCGATCTTAGGCCGGTCGCTGCCGTTGATCAGGTACACGGGCTTGAGGGCGTGCGACTCGGCCATCGCGGCCTACGGTACTCCACGAGCGGCGCGGACGGCGATGGTGCGCCCGTCCGACTCCACCACGACGCGGCCGTGCTCGTCGGTGCGGTATACGCGCAGGCCGGGCACGGCGGCGAGCGCCGCCAGCGTGTCGCCGCGCGGGTGGCCGTAGTCGTTGCCCCGGCCGACGGAAATCACGGCGACTCGCGGCCGCAGCGTCCGTAGCTCTTCGGCGAGGCCCGGGTCGGACGAGCCGTGATGGGCGACCTTGAGCACCTCGACCGCGCGCAGCGGCAGCCGCGCGGTGACAGGCGACTCGGCATCAGCCGTGAGCAGCAGATCCGTCGAGCCGTAGCTCGCGAGCACCACCGCGGCGTGGTCATGCGGGTTCTGGCCGGCGAGACCGCCGCCGTCCGGCCACAGGATGCGCAGGCGGAGTCGTCCGAGCCGGTATTCGCGCCCCCTGCGGGCGGCGACGACTTCGGTATGCCGCATGCGGGCAGCGCGGCGCGCGGCGGCATCCTCGGGCCAGTCTCCCGGCTGGAGTGGGTCGAGCATGGCGCGCACCGTCAACGCGCGCACGACCGCGGCCGCGCCGCCCGCATGGTCGCGATGCGGATGCGTGATGACGACGGCTGCGAGCGAGCGCAGCCCCATCCGTCGCAGCTGCCGGTCGACCCTGGCCTCGGGCGGGCCGGCGTCCACGAGCACCGCCCCTTCCGGCACCTCGAGCACGATGCCGTCTCCCTGGCCGACGTCGAGGAAGGTGGCACGCAGGCCTGCCGGTGGATGCCATCGCGGGGGCGGGTGCGCCGCCCACCAGGCGGCGGCGGCGAGCACGGCGAGCGCGAGCGCGGCGGCGGCGGCGCGCCGCCGCCGGTACGGGGGCAGCCGGCGCAGCGCCGCGGTTGCGGCGACGAGCGCCGCGGGGAGCGCGAACACGAGCGGCGAGGTCGTCTGTGCGTACGGCAGGCCCGCGATCAGCCTCGCCGAGAACGCGATCCAGGCGGCGCAGGCGCCGGCGAGCCACGAGAGCGCCGCGGCCGCGGGCGGGAGCAGCGGTGCCACGAGAGCGGCCGCGAGCCCCAGCCCGAGGAGCGGCGGCATCGCCGGCTCGGCCAGGGCGTTCGCGGGCACCGTCCAGACGGGGATGGTGCCGAACTGGAGCCACAGGATCGGCGCCGTCGCCAGGCCGCAGGCGCCCGAGACGCCGACGACCTCGACCAGCTGCCACGGAAGCGGCCAGCCTGCGTGGAGACGACGCAGCGACGGCAGCGTGACCAGGATCGCGGCGACGGCCGCGAACGAGAGCTGGAAGCCCGGCTCCAGCAGGGAGCGCGGCGTCCACGCCAGCAGGGCGAGCGCCCCGAGCGCGAGCGCATGCCAGCGCTCGCTCGGCCGTGAGACGAGCCACGCGAGCGAGGCGACGCAGCCCGCGACGGCCGCCCGCACCACCGACGGCTGCCACCCGACGGCGAGCGCGTAGGAGAGCACCGCCGCGATCGCGAGCACATGCCCCAACGCCCGCGGGAGACCGGCGACGTAGGCGAGCCCGAGCACGCCGAAGGCGATGAAGACGACGTTCTGCCCCGAGACGGCGAGGAGGTGGTAGAGGCCGGAGGCCTTGAACGCGTCGCGCAGCGCGGGGTCGAGCCCCTCGTCGGCGCCGAGCACGACGCCTGCGAGCAGCGCACGCCGCTCGCCGCTCGCACCGAGCGCCAGGGCCTCCGCGATCTCCGCGCGCAGCCGGTCGCCGACGCCTCCGATCCCGCCCCGCCGGCCGACGACGGTGAAGCGGCCGCCGCCGCGCAGGACAACGTGGATGCCCCTGCGCGCAAGCCAGCCGCGCTCGTCGAATCCGGTCTCGGGCCCTCGCGGGGCGACCGGCCGCGCTCGCAGCTCGAGCACGGCGCCCTGGGGCGGCGCCCGGCCAGCCGGCAGCTCCAGCAGCACACGCTCGCGCACCGTCGAGCCGCCGAAGCGGAGCACCTCCGCCGTCGCTCGTACGGCGTGCGGTGTACGCGAGGGAGGCCCGGTCACGACGACACGCGTCTGCTCGAACTCGTCCACGTGCCCGGCGAGCAGGCTGCGGTCGAGCGCCTCGACCCGCGCCGACCCCCACCAGAGGCCGAGAACGGCGAGGCCGGATGCGACGGCGGCGAGACGCCACGGCCCGTCGAGCGCGAGCACGAGCGCAATGCCTGCGCAACCGGCGATTGCGAGCAGCGGCGCCGGCGGCCGCAGCCAGTTGGCGGCCGCGAGTCCCGTGCATGCGGCCACGACGAGCGCGGTCGGCCAGACGAGCTCGAGGGCGGCACGCGCGCGGCTCACGGCGTCACGAGGTCGCGGAGCTGCTCGATGCGGGCGGGGCCGACGCCCGGGACGGCGTCGAGATCCTCGACGGAGCGGAACGGCCCATGCCCCTGGCGCCAGTCGACGATCTTCTGGGCCGTCACCGGCCCGATCCCGGGCAGCGCGTCGAGATCGTCGACCGTGGCGCTCGCCAGGCTCACCTTTGCCGCGGCGGCGCCGGCGCCGCCCGCCGCCCCCGGCACGCCACGCGCGGGCACGACGACCTGCTGGCCGTCCGCGAGCGGCGCCGCGAGGTTGACGAGGGCGATCTGCGCCCGGCGCGTCGGCCCGCCAGCGCGCCGCACGGCGTCGAGGACGCGCGAGCCATCGGGCAGGCGGTAGACGCCGGCGCGGCGCACGGCGCCGACGACGTCGACGACGATCCGGGGCGCCGGCGCTGCGCCCGCCGCCCCGCTCCCCGTCGGCGCCAGCGTCGCCGCAGGCGCCGGCGCACGGGCCGAGCCCTGCGATGCCAGCCGCTTCCCGACGAGCGCGAGCACGAGCAGGGCGGCGGCGAGCAGGATGGCAGTCTGGCGCCGGGGCAGGACCTCCAACATGTCGTCCATGATGGCAACGAAGCTGTGACGTGTCCGTGCTGCCTTCGTGACCGCTTTGCGACAGCGGCTGCGGCCGCGGCCCTGCGCGCGAGCACCCGTTCGCTACGGCCGCGGCTCTCCCGGCCCCGAAGCGAGCAGGTCGAAGTGCGTGCGCCGGCGTGCGCCGGCGCGGCGCCGCAGACGGCGGCGCTGGCACGGGCCGCGCCGGGCCGCTACACGACCAGCGAGACGAGCTTGCCCGGCACCACGATCTGCTTGCGCAGCTCCCTGCCGTCCAGGTGCGCCCGCACGCGCTCGGAGGCGAGCGCGAGCGCCAGCAGCTCCTCGCTCGCCGTGCCGGGCGGCACGTGCAGGCGCTCGCGCACCTTGCCGTTCACCTGCACGACGACCTCGACCGTCTCGCGCTCGAGAAGCGCCGGGTCGGCCCGCGGCCACGGCTCGTCCCACAGCCGCTCGCGGCCGAGCCGCGACCACAGCTCCTCGGCGACGTGCGGCGCGTACGGCTGGATCAGGGAGACCGCCGTCTCCGCGGCGAAGCGCGCCGCCGGGTCGTCGGGCGCGCGCCCGAGCTCGTTCACGAGCTCCATCACAGCGGCGATCGGCGTGTTGAAGACGAAGCGGCGGTCGACGTCGTCGGTCACCTTGGCGATCGTCTCGTGCGCCTTGCGGGCGAGCGGCGTCGCGGCCTCGGCCCGCTCCTTGCCGGCCTGCTCGAGCACGGCCCGCCAGAGCTTCTTCAGGAAGCGGTGCATGCCCTCGATGCCCGCGTCCTGCCACTCGATGTCCTGGTCGGCGGGGCCCATGAAGAGGATGTAGAGGCGGACGGCGTCGGCCCCGAAGCGCTCGATGTATGCGTTCGGGTCGATCACGTTGCCCTTCGACTTGGACATCTTGGCGCCGCGGTAGTGGATCATCCCCTGCGTGAAGAGGCGGGCGAACGGCTCGCGGAAGCCGACGAGCCCGATGTCGTTCATCACCTTCGTGAAGAAGCGCGCGTAGAGCAGGTGCAGGACGGCATGCTCGACGCCGCCGATGTACTGGTTGACGGGCAGCCAGTAGTCGGCGATCGCGCGGTCGAACGGCGCTCGGTCGTTGTGCGGGTCGCAGTAGCGGATGAAGTACCAGGACGAGTCGACGAACGTGTCCATCGTGTCGGTCTCGCGCCGGGCCGCCGCGCCGCACGAGGGGCACGCCGTCGCGACCCACTCCTCCGCCGCGGCGAGCGGCGAGCGGCCCTTCGGGACGTAGTCCTCGACCTCCGGCAGCACGACCGGGAGCTCGCTGTCGGGCACCGGCACGACGCCGCACGCGTCGCAGTGGACGACCGGGATCGGCGCGCCCCAGTAGCGCTGCCGCGAGAGCAGCCAGTCGCGCAGGCGGTAGCCGATCGTCGGCTCGCCGAGCCCCTGCTCGGCGAGCCAGGCGACGATCGCCTCCTTGCCCTGCGGCGCCGGCATTCCCGAGAACTGCGCCGAGTTGACGAGGCGCTCGTGCTCGGTGTGCGCGACGTACGCGCCCGGCTCCGCCTCGCCCTCGGCGGGTGCGACGACCTGCCGGATCTCGAGCCCGTACTTCTCGGCGAACGCGTGGTCGCGCTCGTCGTGCGCCGGCACGGCCATGATCGCGCCGGTGCCGTACTCCATCAGCACGTAGTCGGCGACCCAGATCGGGATCGTCTCGCCGTTGACCGGGTTGACCGCGAAGCGGCCGGTGAACACGCCGTCCTTCTCCTTCTCCTCGCGCTCGACCGCCGAGCGGGAGGCGGCGCGACGCACGTACTCGCGCACCTCGGCCTCGTGCCCGCCGCCGCGCACGAGCTCCTCGACGAGCGGGTGCTCGGGCGCCAGCACGAAGAAGGTGGCACCGAAGAGCGTGTCGGGACGGGTCGTGAAGACGGGAAGCTCCTCGCCGGAGCCCTCCACCTTGAAGACGACGCGGGCGCCCTGCGAGCGGCCGATCCAGTTGCGCTGCATCGTCAGCACGCGCTCGGGCCAGGACTCGAGCAGCTCCATCTCGTCGAGCAGCGCGTCGGCGTAGTCGGTGATCTTGAAGAACCACTGCGTGAGGCTCTTCGCCTCGACCTCGGCGCCGCAGCGCTCGCAGCGGCCGTCGACCACCTGCTCGTTGGCGAGCACGGTCTGGTCGTTCGGGCACCACTTGACCGGCGCCTCCTTGCGGTAGGCGAGGCCGCGCTCGAAGAAGCGGAGGAAGAGCCATTGCGTCCAGCGGTAGTACTCGGGCTCGCAGGTCGAGACCTCGCGGCCCCAGTCGATCGCCCAGCCCATGCGGTGCATCTGCTCGCGGATGGCGACGATGTTGCGGCGGGTGATCACGCCCGGATGCCCGCCCTCCTTGATCGCGGCGTTCTCCGACGGCAGCCCGAAGGCGTCGTAGCCCATCGGCCGCAGCACGTCGTAGCCCATGCGGCGGCGGACGTGGGTGACGACGTCGCCGAGCGTGTAGTTCTTGACGTGGCCCATGTGCAGCTCGCCGGAGGGGTAGGGCAGCATCTCGAGCACGTAGGTCTTGCGCCGATCTCGCTCGAGCTCGTCGAGGGCGGGGTTCGGGACGTGGAACGCCCGCTCGTCGGCCCAGACCCGCTGCCACTTCGCCTCGATCGTTCCCGGGTCGTAGTGCCCCGTCGTGTCGTCGCGCTCCATCGTCTCCTGCCGATTCTGCTCGGGGAACAAAAAAGCCTCTCGCAGGAGAGGCTCAGGGGGAACCGGTCGCGGCCGCGCCGCGCTCGCTCCCCGGTCTATGCAAGAAGCTGCCGCATGCAGGACGAATCGTAACAGGCAGGATAGGCGCATGCTCGACCTGCTCCCTGTCAGCGCCGCGCTCCACGGCGGCACGCTGTCGCTCGGCGGGACACCCGCCGCGGCGCTTGCCGAGCGCCACGGCACGCCGCTCGTCGTCTACTGCGCGGAGACGGTGCGCGAGCGTGCGCGCTCGCTCGCGCGAGCGGTCGGCAGCGGGCACGTCGCCTTCGGGACGAAGGCGTTCCCGAATGTGGCGCTGCTGCGCCTGCTGCGGGAGGAGGGCATCGGCGCCGACGTCGCCTCCTCGGGCGAGCTCGCGTTCGCCCGCGCCGCCGGGATGACCGGCGGCGAGATCGTCGTGCACGGCAACAACAAGGACGAGGCGTTCCTGCGCGAGGCGGGCGCGGAGGGAGCGACGGTGGTGCTCGACGCGCCCGACGAGGCGGCGCTGGCAGCCGCGGCCGGCGTCACACGGGTGCTCGTCCGCGTCACGCTCGGCGTCGACGCCGACACGCACGAGGCGATCCGAACCGGCCACCACGGCTCGAAGTTCGGCCTCCCACCCACGCAGGCGCGCGCGCTCGTCGCCGACGCGCTCGAGCGTGGCCTCGACGTGCTCGGCCTCCACATGCACGTGGGGTCGCAGCTCGTGAGCTTCGACGCGCAGGCGGAGACGATCGTGCGCCTCGCCTCGTTCGCCGCCTCGTGCCGCGACACGCTCGGCTGGAGCGCGCGGGTGGCGGATCTCGGCGGCGGCTTCGGCATCCGCCACCACCCTGACGATCGTGTCGCGGACGCGGCCGCTCTCGCCGATGCCGCCACGGCGACCGCGCGCACGGCGTTCGCCGAGGCGGCTCTGCCGGCGCCCGAGCTCTGGCTCGAGCCGGGGCGCTCGCTCGTCGGACGGGCCGGCGTCACGCTGTACCGGGTCGGAGCGGTGAAGCGGCTCGACGGCCGCACGTGGGTGGCGGTCGACGGCGGCATGTCCGACAATCCTCGGCCGCAGCTGTACGGCGCCCGCTACACGGCACTGAGCGCACAGCGGGCGGACGAGCCGGCGGACGAGGTCGTGAGCGTGGCGGGCATGCACTGCGAGTCGGGCGACGTGCTCATCGACGACGTCGCACTGCCGGCGCCGCGACGCGGCGACCTGCTCGCAGTCCCGGCGACGGGCGCCTACACGCTCGCGATGGCCTCCAACTACAACGGCGTCACGCGGCCGGCGGCCGTGCTCGTGGCGGACGGCGAGGTGCGGCTGATCCGGCGCCGGGAGACGGTGGACGACCTGCTCGAGCTGGAGCGCGGCTGAGCGCGCCTCGCGCCGCGACAGCGAGCCGGCGTGGCGCAGCCGGGCGCGGATGCGAACGCGAGCACGTGCCCGGATCTGCCAGCCGGCGCCGCAGCCGGTCCTGCTCGAAGGCACGCGCGCCCCGCCAGGTGGGAGATACGGGTTAGCATCCGCTGCGTGCTGCCCGCCGCCGACCTCTACGACCTCATCTACGGAGGGAAGGAGTACGCGCGCGAGGCGGCGCAGGTGGACGCCATCGTCCGCGACGTCACGCCGGCCGCGCGCACGCTGCTCGACGTCGGGTGTGGCACCGGCCGTCACCTCGAGCACTTCGCAGCGCGCTACGACGTCGAGGGCCTCGACGCGAGCGCGGACCTGCTGGAAGGGGCGCGCCGCCGGCTGCCCGAGGTTCCGCTGCATCTTGCCGACATGCGGTCGTTCGACCTGCAGCGGACCTTCGACGTCGTCACGTGCCTCTTCAGCGCCATCGGCTACACGCTGACGGTCGAGGCGATGCGCGCGGCGATCGCGGCCATGGCCGCGCACGTCGCCGACGGCGGCCTCCTCGTCGTCGAGCCCTGGCTGACGCCCGAGCGCTGGCGTGACGGCCACGTCTCGCTCGACGTCGCCGAGGACGACGGCGTGAAGGTGGCTCGCGCCTGCGTCTCGTCCCGGGACGGCACCGTCTCCCGCCTCGTGTTCACGTACCTCGTCGCCTCCCCCTCCGGCGCGGAGTCGTTCACGGACGTGCACGAGCTGGGGCTCTTCCCACCCGAGCCCATGATCGACGCCGTCATCGCGGCCGGCCTCGAGCCGAGCTGGGACGCGGAGGGCATCGCCGGTCGCGGGCTCCTGCTCGGCCGCCGGGCGTGACGGTCAGCGCCGCTCGTGGCGCCGGCGCAGCTCCCGCTCGACCCGATCGGGGTCGAGCCCGCGGGCGGCGAGGAGCACGTAGGAGTGGAACCAGAGGTCGGCGAGCTCCTCGACCAGCCGTTCGTCCGACTCGGCGGCTCCGGCGAGGGCAGCCTCGACACCCTCCTCGCCGACCTTCCGCGCGGCGGCCGCGGCGCCGCGCTCGAGCAGCGAGACGACGTACGAGCCCTCGGGGCGCTGCGCCGCCCGCTCGGCCACGATACGCCAGAGCCAGGGCGCGAAGCACGACTCGGCGCCCGTGTGGCAGGCCGGGCCGGCGGGCCGGACGCGCAGGAGGAGCGCGTCGCCGTCGCAGTCGTCCCGGATCTCCTCGACCGCGAGCGTCGAGCCCGAGGTCTCGCCCTTGTGCCAGTGCTCCTGGCGCGACCGGCTCCAGAACCAGGCCTCGCCGCTCTCGCGGGTGCGCCGCAGCGCCTCCTCGTCCATGTAGGCGAGCATGAGCACCCGCCCCGACGACGCGTCCTGGACGATCGCGGGCATCAGACGCGGACGTTCCATCCCATCTCCCTCAGCTCGGCTTTCAGCTCGGGCAGGCGCTCGGGCCGCTCGTGCACAATCGACGCGATCAACGCCGCCTCGGCGCCGGCATCGTACGCCTGCGCCAGGTGGATCGTCTCACCCGCGCCGCCGGAGGCGATGACCGGCACGTCGACCGCGGCGGCGACGGCGACGGTGAGCGCGAGGTCGTACCCGGCTCGCGTGCCGTCGGCGTCGATCGACGTCAGCATGAGCTCCCCCGCTCCGCGGTCGACCGCCTCGCAGGCCCAGTCGACGGCGTCGCGCCCCCGCGGCGTACGGCCTCCATGCGTGACGACCTCCCCGGCGCGCGCGTCGATCGCGACGACCACCGCCTGGGAGCCGAACTCGTCCGCCAGACCGGTGAGAATCGACGGATCGTCGAACGCCGCGCGGTTGACGGCGACCTTGTCGGCTCCGGCGCGCAGCAGCGCACGTGCATCGTCGAGCCCCGTGACGCCGCCGCCGACGGTGAACGGGATCGACAGCTCCTCGGCCGAGCGCTCGATCACCTCGAGGATCGGCCCACGGCCCTCGACCGTGGCCGTGATGTCGAGAAACACGAGCTCGTCGGCGCCCAGCTCGGAGTAGCGGGTGGCGAGCTCGACGGGATCGCCGATGTCGCGCAGGTTCACGAAGTTGACGCCCTTGACGACGCGACCGCCCGCGACGTCGAGGCAGGGAATCACACGCTTCTTGACCATGCCAGGGCGTTCTCGAGGACGCGGGCACCGGTTGCGCCGCTCCGCTCGGGGTGGAACTGGACGCCGGCGAGCGGGCCCGACTCGACGGCGGCGACGACGGCGCCGTCGTGATCGACGGTCGCAGCCGCGAGCCCCGGATCCGAGGGGACGGCGGCAAAGCTGTGGGCGAAGTAGACGTCCTGCCCGTCGACGCCCGCGAGCAAGGCCGTCTCGCGCGCCGCCTGCAGCGTGTTCCAGCCCATGTGCGGGATGCGGCGCGCGCGCAGGCGGCGCACCGGGCCGGCGAGCAGGCCGAGGCCGGCGCCGCCCTCCTCGCTCTCCTCGAACAGGATCTGCATGCCGAGACAGATGCCGAGTACCGGCCTGCCGAGGGAGACGCGCTCGCGCAGCGCATCGTCGAGGCCGACGGCGGCGAGGCCGCGCGCCGCGCTCGCGACGTGGCCGACGCCGGCGATGATCGCAAGCGGCGCCTCGCGGACGGCGGACGGGTCGATGGTGATCTCGGGCGCGGCACCGGCACGGCGCAGCGCCGAGACGACAGAGCGCAGGTTGCCGGCGCCGTAGTCGGCGAGGACGACCTTCATCGGGCGACCGTCCCGGTCGAGGCGGCCGTGGGCGTGTCCGCACGCAGCCTCATGCGGCGCCCTTCGTCGAGCGGATGCCCGCGCCGCCCGCCGCAACCGCCTGCCGCAAGGCCTGCCCGAGCGCCTTGAACGCCGCCTCGGCGACGTGGTGGTCGTCCTTGCCGGCAGCCTCGACGTGCACCGTGCAGCCCGCCTCCATCGTGAAGCGCTCGAGCGCATGCGGCAGCAGCGACAGCGCCAGGCCGCCGACCCGGTCGCCGCTGAACGTGAGCGCTATCTCCGCGTGCGGACGCCGCACGAGGTCGACTGCGGCGGTCGCGCGCGCCTCGTCCATCGGCACGACGGCGGAGCCGTAGCGGGCGACGCCCTCGCGGCCGCCGAGCGCCTGCGCGAGCGCGGTGCCGAGCGAGGCGAGCACGTCCTCGACGGTGTGATGCTCGTCGACCTCGAGGTCGCCGCCGGCAAGGCAGTCGAGGTCGAAGCCGGCATGGAAGGCCAGCAACGTGAGCAGGTGGTCGAGGAAGCCGACACCCGTGGAGACGCGGGCCCTGCCCGTGCCGTCGAGGTCGAGCGTGATCCGCAGCGCCGTCTCGGTCGTCGTCCGCAGCACCGTGGCGCCGCGCCCCGGCGCCGGCCCGGGCTGCGCGCCGAGCGCGCGCAGGAGAACGTCGTTCTCGCTCGGGCGGCGCAGCGTGACGCGGATGCCGTCGGCGAAGCGCCGCACGATCAGGCCCTGCTCCTCGAGGCGCTCGCCGAGCGGCTCGCGGCTGCGCACCAGCACGAAGTTGCCGGCCACCGGCGGAGCATCGAAGCCGGCCTCGACGAGCGCCGTCCGCACGCGCTCGCGCTCTGCGACCTCCCGCTCGACGTCGAGCCGCGGATCGCGCAGCGCGGCCGCGGCGATGCTGGCGGCCGGGCCGGCGATCGGTGCGGGCGCACGACGCGCCTCCAGGATCGCGGCCGTCTGCGGCGCCGCCACCGCATAGCCGACGCGCAACGCGGCGAGACCGAACGCCTTCGACAGCGTACGCAGCACGATCAGATTCGGCGCCTGCGAAAGCCACGGCACGACGGAGTCGCCGCCGTACTCGACGTAGGCCTCGTCCACGACGACCGCGGCGGCAGGATGCGCCCGCGCGAGCTCCACGAGCTCTTGCGCGGGCACGACCGCACCGGTGGGGTTGTTCGGATTGCAGCGCCACAGCACGCTGGCACCTTCGGCCTCTTCTCCCTGCTCTGCGCCTGCGAGCTGGGTCGCGATGCGGTAGAGGGAGTAGGTGGGCCCGACGATCGACGCCCGCCGCCCCGGCCCGAGGAACGTCCGCGCGCAGAGCAGGATCAGGTCGTCGGCTCCTGCGCCGACCACCACCTGCTCCCAGCCGACCCCCTCGCCGACGTACCCCGCGGCCGCCTCGCGCAGCTCGCGGTACCGCCCGTCCGGGTACTCGTTGAGACGGGCGAAGCTCTGCGCCAGCGGCACCTGCGGCACGGCGGGAAGCGGCGGCGTGTTCTGATCGAACTTGAGCACGTGCTCGAGCGGCACGCCGTGCCGGGCAGCGACCTCCGCCGCGCTCGACGCCCACACGTACGGCGCGAACCCGTCGGCCACCGGCATCGGCATGGGCGATCCGCCTGCGCAGCCGGCCAGCGGGGCATCACCCGGCGAAGCCGAAGCCGAAGCCGAGATCACGGGTCCAGCGCCCGCCTCCGCGGCGCGTCCGCGTCCGCGTCCTGGACCGTCATCCACGGTTTCGGGTTCATCCATGACGTCCATCTCAGCCGACTCTCCGCTCAGCCACGGCGCTCACCGGGCCCTGACCGCGTGCTCGGCGGCCGCGGCGTGCAGCGGCAGGCCCTCGACCCGTGCGATCGGGCCGATGACCGCCGCCGCGGCCGCGGCGCCCGCAGCCGAGGCCCTGACGATCTGCAGGGGCTTCAGGAACGACTCGAGACCGAGACCGCCGGAGGAGCGCGCGAGCCCGCCCGTCGGCAGCACGTGGGTCGCGCCTGCGGCGTAGTCGCCCACGACGGCGGAGCCGCCGACGAACACCGAGCCGGCGTTGCGGATGCGGGCGACGAGCGCCTCGGCATCTGCCACGTGCAGCTCGAGGTGCTCGGGCGCGAACGCCTCCGAGCGCTCCAGCGCCTCGTCCAGCGACTCCACCAGCTCGACGACGATGTTTTCATACTCGGCAACAATGATAGCGACGGCCTCGGACAGCGCACGATCGGTCGTGAGCAGCAGCGCCTCGCTGTCGGGGCCGTGCTCGGCCTGCGCGAGCAGGTCGGCGGCGCACGCCGCCGGATCCGCGCCCCCGTCGGCGATCACGACCACCTCGCTCGGGCCTGCGGGAAGATCGATCCCGACGCGGCTCGAGACGAGCAGCTTCGCGGCGGTGACGTAGGCGCTGCCGGGGCCGACGATCTTGTCGACGGCCGCGATCGTGTCCGTGCCGTAGGCGAGAGCCGCCACGGCCTGGGCGCCGCCGACCGCGTACACCTCGTCGAGGCCGAGCTCGCGGGCGACGGCGAGGATCGCCTCGTCGGGGTTCGGCGTCACGACGGCGATCCGCCGCACCCCCGCCACCTGAGCTGGCACGGCCGTCATCACGAGCGACGAGGGAAGCGGAGAGCGGCCGCTGGGAACGCACACGCCGACGGCGTCGAGCGGCACCCAGCGCCGCTCCGAGACGATGCCCGGGGCCGCCTCGACAGACGTGTCACTCGGCCGCTGGGCCTCGCTGAAGGCCCGCACGGAGCCGATCATCCGCCGCAGCGCGTCGCGCACGTCATGGGGCACGGATGCTGCCGCGATGCGCTCGCACGGCACCCGGATCCCGTCCGGGCGCGGCCCGTCGAAGCGCTCCGTCCACTCGAGCAGCGCCGTGTCGCCGCGGTCTCGCACGTCCGCGACGATCGGCGCAACGGCGGCGATCGCCTCGTCGAGCCCCGCACCCCTCACGGGACGAGCCTCTCGATCGGGAGCACGAGGATGGACGAGGCCCCCGCCTCGCGCAGAGCCGGGAGCAGCGACCACACGTCGTCGGCATCGACGGCTGCGTGCACCGCGATCGCGCCCTCGTCGGCGAGCGTCAGCACCGTCGGCGCGCCCATGCTCGGCAGCACGGCGCGGATCGCGGGCAACGTCTCGACGTTCGCGTTCATCATCACGTACCGCCGCCTGCGGGCGGCGACGACGCCCGAGAGCATGAGCTCGAGCCGTTCGACGAGGTCGCGCTGCTCGACGACCGCGCCGCGGCCGCCGATGAGGACGGCCTGCGAGGAGAGCAGCTTCCCGATCAGGCGCAGGCCGTTCGCGCTCGCGGTGGAGCCGGTCGAGACGAGATCGACGATCGCATCCGCGAGGCCGAGCCGTGGTGTCGCCTCGACCGACCCGGAGACGGGCACGAGCTCGGCCGACACGCCTCTCTCCTCCAGCAGGAGCCGCGTCGACACGGGATAGGCCGTGGCGACGCGCAGCCGGTCCAGGTCCTCGATCGCCGTCGGCGGGGCGTCGTCGGGCACGGCGGCCTGAAGCGTGCAGCGCGCGAAGCCGAGCTCGGAGAGGGTGACGACGTCGGCCTGCGCCTCGACGACGAGGTTCGCTCCCGTGATGCCGAGGTGGACGACGCCGTCCTGGACGTACTCGGGGATGTCGCTCGGCCGCACGAGCAGGAGGTCGACGGGCGCGTTGGCGCACGGCACGACGAGCGAGCGCTCGGTCGTCTCGAACGAGAGGCCCGCGTCGGCGCACAGCTTCAGCGCCGGCTCGGACATCCTTCCCTTGGCGGGCACGGCGAGCGTGAGCCTGCCGTTCTCGCCGGCCCGCGTGAACGTCGCGCTCATACGCGGCCCTTGCGGTTGACGCGGTCGAGGGCGACGCGGTAGCCACCCGTGCCGTGCCTGAGCCACTGGGCCACGCGCGTCACCGTCGCCGTCGACGTGGGCACGCGGTCGGCGATCTCGACGTACGGCACGCCCTCGTCGAGAAGGCGCGCCGTCTGCCAGCGATGCGCGAGCGCCTGCAACTCGGGTAGCGTGCAGAGATCGCGGAGGAAGCGCGTCACCTCCTCGTCGCTGCGCAGGGTGCGCAGCGCGGCGGCGAGCTCGTCGAGGCCGGCGACCGGCTCGACTGCGTGCTCCGCGGCGGGAGCGGATGTCGATCGCGTCTGCGTCATCACCCTCACATGATAGCATGTTAGCGTGCTAACACATCAGTTCGAAGTGATCCCTGCGATCGACGTGCTCGAGGGCCGCGCCGTCCGGCTTGCCCAGGGGCGCCGCGAGGCGGTCACGATCGAGGGCGGAGATCCGGTCGATCTCGCGCGCCGCTTCGCCTCCGAGGGCGCGACCCGGCTTCATCTCGTCGATCTCGACGGCGCCTTCTCGGGCACGCCGACGCTCGACCTCGTAGCCCGCGTCGCCCAGGCAGGAGGCCTGCCGCTCCAGGTCGGCGGCGGCTACCGCTCCGCCGCCTCGATCGAGGCGGCACTCGACGCTGGCGCAGACCGCGTCATGGTGGGCACCGCCGCGCTCTCGCCGTCGTTCCTCGAAGAGGCTGCGACCCGCTTCGGGGAGGCGCTCGTCGTCGCGATCGACGTCCGCGACGGCAGCGTCGCCGTCGACGGGTGGACGCGGGCCTCGGAGATCACCGCGGCGGAGCTCGCGCGGCGCTGCGCGCAGGCGGGAGTCGCGCGGCTGCTCGTGACGAGCGCCTCGCGCGACGGGTCGCTCGCCGGGCCCGACCTCGGCCTGCTCGCCGAGGTGCTGCCGTGCGGCGTGCCGGTGCTCGCGGCGGGCGGGATCGCGTCGGTCGCCGACCTCGTCGCCGTCCGCGCAGCCGGATGCGAGGGAGCCGTGGCCGGAAGCGCGCTCCTGCGCGGTCGCTTCACGCTCGCCGAGGCGCGCGAGGCCACCGCCGGCATGTAGGCCTCGGCGCGCGGACCCGGCTCATCCCGCCGTGGGCACCGCGCCTTTCCCCGGCGGCGCCCGGGCGGCGAGGCCGTCCGCGTCACGACCAGGCCTCGCTCGAGGGCGGCTCGATCGTCGCCGCCGAGACGCGCGCCCGCGTGGAGCACCCGGTAGCGCAACGGCGCCATCTCCGGCGCCCCGATCACCTCGACGAGCCCGTTCAGTCGACCTCCCGCGGATGCGCAGGACGAGGACGACCCCGTCCGCCGCGCCGCGAGAGCGCTTCGCTCGTGCGCCGTCTCCAGACGTTCGACCCGAAACGGGCGCGCGAAGCGCGCCCGTTCAGGAGCATGTCGCCCGGCTGCGCCGCAGCCGGGCGACATGCAGCAAGCATCGAGTGCGGCGTCTCGCAACAAGGCTTTCCGGTGGAATGGTGCGAGACGCCGCACTAGCGCGCGCGGGCCCCGACGAGCCCCGGCCGCACGAGCCGCGGCGGCGCCTTCAGCCCCGACTCGCGCACCGGCGGGTTGAGAGGCTCGGCGAGCGGCTCCGCTCCGAACGAGCGCCGCACCTGCTCCTGCGGCGGCACGCCGTAGGTCGTCGTCCGCTGGCGCGGCACGCGGCCGGCGGAGCGGATCAGCGCCTCCATCTGCTCGGGCGGCAGCTCCTGCCCCCACTCCGAGCCGGCCGCGCGCGAGATCGACTCGTTCATGAGCGTGCCGCCGAGGTCGTTGACGCCCGCGGCGAGCGCCTGGCGCACGCCGTCCGGCCCGAGCTTGACCCACGAGACCTGGACGTTCGTGATCAGCGGGTGCAGGGCGAGCCGCGCAACCGCGTGCACGAGCAGCACCTCGCCGAAGGTCGGCCCGCGGCGCGCGCGGCCCTTGAGGAACATCGGCGCCTCCATCGGCACGAACGGCAGCGGCACGAACTCGGTGAAGCCGCCGCTGTGCTGCTGCTGCTCCCGCGCCCGCAACAGGTGGCGGGCCCAGTGCACGGGCCGCTCGACGTGCCCCATCATCATCGTCACGTTCGAGCGCAGCCCGACGCGATGAGCGGCGTCGTGCACCTCGAGCCACTGGTCGGTGCAGACCTTGTCCGGACAGATGAGCGCCCGCACCTCGTCGTCGAGGATCTCCGCCGCCGTACCCGGTAGCGAGCCGAGGCCGAGGTCGCGCAGCCGGGCGAGGTAGTCGTCGAGCGAGACCCCGAGCGTCGCGGCTCCCTGCCAGACCTCGAGCGCCGAAAAGGCATGTACGTGGATCTCGGGCACGGCCGCCTTGATCGCCGCGACGACCTCCGCGTAGTAGTCGCCCGTGAAGGCCGGGTGGATGCCGCCCTGCAGGCACACCTCGGTCGCGCCACGCGCCCACGCCTCCTGCGCGCGGCGCACGATCTCCTCCATCGGCACGAGGTATGCGGGCCCGCGCAGGTTCTCCGCGAGCTTGCCCTTCGAGAACGCGCAGAAGCCGCATTTGAAGTAACAGACGTTCGTGTACTGGATGTTGCGGGTGACGACGTAGGAGACCTCGTCGCCGCACACCTCGCGCCGCAGCCGGTCGGCGGCGGCGAAGACGCGCTCGCGCTCGCTGCCGCGGGCCGAGAAGAGCCGCACGAGCTCCGCCTCGCCGAGCTCCTCGCCGGCGAGCTCGAGCGGCGGCGCGTCGCGGCGGACGAGGAACGGGACGGCGACCGGCTCACCGGGCGCCCAACGATCCTCGCGGGCGAGGCCGAGCGCGTCGGAGGCCCGTCGCACGGCCGGCTGCAGCGCCGGGTCGACCCAGCGCTCGAGGTCGGCGACGTACTCGGGGTAGAGCGGCAGCCGCGGCACGAGCTCGAGGCCGCGCGAGGCGGTCGCCTCGCGCAGGCGGTCGATCGCCGGCCACGGCGCCTCGGGGTTGACGTGGTCGATCGTGACGGGCGAGACGCCGCCCCAGTCGTCGATGCCGGCGTCGAGCAGGAGCGGGAAGTCGTCGTAGGCGAGGTTCGGCGGCGCCTGCACGTGCCAGCAGGGCCCGAGCAGGATCCGCGCGACGGCGACCGACCACAGGTGCTCCTCCATCGTCGCGTCGGGATGGCCCGCCATGCGGGTGCCCGGCTTGGCGCGGAAGTTCTGGACGATCACCTCGCCCACGTGGCCGAGCTCCGCGCCGAGCCGCTTCAACGCGAGAAGAGCGTCGATCCGCTCCTCGCGGGTCTCGCCGATGCCGATCAGGATGCCGCTCGTGAACGGCACCGCGAGCTCCCCGGCGAGCCGGATCGTCTCGAGCCGCCGCGCCGGCACCTTGTCGGGCGAGGCCCAGTGCGGCCCGCCCCTCCGCGACAGCCGCTCGGAGACGGTCTCGAGCATGATCCCCATCGACGCCGAGACCGGTCGCAGCATCGAGATCTCGTCGCGCGTCATCACGCCCGGATTGAGGTGCGGCAGCAGCCCGGTCTCGTCGAGCACGAGCCGCGCGCAGCGGGCGAGGTAGTCGAGCGTCGTCGCGCAGCCGAGGGCGGCGAGCTCCTCGCGCGCGCTCCTGTAGCGCAGCTCGGGCTTGTCGCCGAGCGTGAACAGCGCCTCGGTGCAGCCCGCGGCGGCTCCCGCGCGCGCCACCGCGAGCACCTCGTCCTCGGTCATGAACGCCCGCTCGCCCCGGCGCGGCGGCCGTGCGAACGTGCAGTAGCCGCACACGTCGCGACAGAGGGTCGTGAGGGGGACGAAGACCTTGGGCGAGTAGGTGACGAGCGGGCCGGCACGCAGGCGGCGCGCCTCGGCGAGGAGGTCGTCCAGGGGTGCGCTGAGCAGCTCGGAGACGAGATCGGTCATCGGTGACGTGGTGTCGCCGGGCGGTCTCCTCGCGCCGGAGACGGAAGCATACGCGAACCCGCGGCGGCGCAGCCGGGCACGTGTTCGTTCGCGGCGGCCGCGGCGCTCCCCGCGCTACGAGACCCGGTACCCCCAGAGCCCGCCGAAGGACTTCCACGAGCCCTTCTGCCAGCGCCGCAGCAGCATCTGCTCGATCGGGTAGTGATCCGCGCCGGCGGTCTTCAACGCGATGCCCGGCAGCAGGAACGGGTTGCCCGGAGCGTCGAGGTTGTCGACCGCCTTCAGCAGCGAGGCGCGCGTGAGATCCTTGCCCGCCCGCTTGAGCGCCTCGACGGTCGTCCAGGCGACCGCCATGCCGTAGACGTGGTCGACGTCGTCGATGCTCGCGCCGGGCGCGTAGCGCTTCATGATCAGGCGGTACTGCCTGATCGCCCTGTCGTTCTTCCACGACGGGTCGGTCGGGTCCTTGACGAAGACGATCGAGACGGTGCCCTCGACGATCCTGTTCGACCCGCTCGCGGACGCGAGCCGCATGGTGTCCGCGTCCGAGGAGGCGGCACTGGCGATCACCCGCTTCGGCTTCCAGCCGAGCTTGTCGGCGAGCGCGTAGGCCTCCCTCGCGAACGTCGGCGTCGCGAAGATCGCGAGGGTGTCGGCACCCGACGACTTCAGCTTCGCGATCTGCGGGCCCACGTCGGAGGCGGTCACCTCGTAGGGCTGCGCCGCCACCACCTTCACGCGCGAGCGCCGGATGCCCTTCTTGAGGCCGCCGAGCAGATCCCTGCCGTCGTCGTCGCTCTGGAACAGGACGGCGATCTTCGCCCCCGGCGCGGTGCGCGCCAGATACTTGCCGTACACCCAGCCCTCGGCCTCGGAGCTCGGCTGGAAGCCGGTCGTGTACGGGTACTGCGCGTAGTCGCGGCCCCACGTCGTCGCGCCGGAGGCGACGAACAGCTGCGGCACCTTCTGGGCGTTGAGGTAGTCGCGCACCGCGAGGTTCTGCGCGCTGCCGAACGAGTTGAAGACCGCGAACACCCTGTCCTGCTCGACGAGCCGGCGCGTCGCCTGCGCGCTCTGCGCCGGGTCGGAGGCGTCGTCGAGAACCTCGTAGACGATCTTGCGGCCGTGCACGCCGCCCGTCGCGTTCACGTACCTGAAGTACGCTTCCGCTCCGCGCGCCACCGCCGCGTGCGCGGAGGCCGGGCCGGACAGCGGCGACGTGCCGCCGAGCAGGATCGACGTGGACGTGACGCCCGGGTCGCCTGCGCTCCGCGCCGTGCCGGCCGGCGCGGCCGTGACGCCGAGGGCAAGCGCGGCGGCGAGCGCGAGGCACGTGAGCGCCGGCTTCCTGCTCATCGGGGTGGATCTCCTTTGGTTCGCAGCGGATCCGACGTCGTCGGCGCGGTGGGAAGGCGGTCGACCGTCCCGCCGGATCGTAGCCCCGGCGTGTTAGGAGATCGTGGCGAAACCGTGAGCGTCCGCGCTCACCCGCGACGCGCTGCGCGCAACGCACCGACTCGCGCGAGCAATCCCGAGAATCCCCCCGGCAGCACCAGCATGACGACGATGAGGATCACGCCGTAGACGACCGCGGGCGCACCCGGCGAGTTGGACACGCTCTGCGCCCACAGGGGCAGGAACTGGATGAACACGGCACCGGCGACCAGCCCCGTGAGCGATCCGAGCCCGCCGACGACGACGCCGACGAGCAGGAAGATCGACAGCGAGATGGGGAACGTGTCGGGGTTGACGAACGTCGTCGCGATCGCGAACAGGGCTCCGGCGGCACCGGCGTACGCCGCGCCGACCGTGGACGCGAGCGTCTTGTAGCGGGCCAGGCTGACACCCGACGAGGCGGCCGCCGTCTCGCTGTCCCGCACGGCCCTGAACGCACGCCCGGTGCGCCCGCGCAGGAGCAGCCATGCGAGGACGTACCCGACGAGAGCGAGCGACCAGGACAGGTAGTAGAGCCAGTTGTTGAAGTCGAGCGAGACGCCGAGCAGCTTCACGGGGGTGAGCGAGGCCGTCAGCTCGGGCGTTCCGAACAGGTTGATGCCGGAGCCTCCGCCGGTGAAGCCCTCGAACTTCTTGATCACCGCGGGCGTCGCGACGGCGATCGCAAACGTTGCCAGCGCGAGGTAGAGGCCGCTCAGCCGCAGGGCGGGGATGCCGAACAGGAAGCCGGCCGCCCCGGCGACGGCGACGGCCGCGGGGATCGTCCACACGTCCTTGACCCCGTGGTCGGCCATCAGGATCGCCGTCGTGTAGCCGCCGACGGCCATGAAGGCTCCGTGCCCGAGCGAGATCTGGCCCGTGTAGCCCGTGAGAACGTTGAGGCCCGTGAGCGAGATCACGTAGATGGCGACGTAGGCGAACTGCTGCGCGCGGAAGTCGCTCAGGAACGCGGGCAGCACGAAGACGGCGGCTGCGAGGCCGGCAAAGAGGGCCGGCGTGCGGACGGTGGAGCCGCGCATCAGACCTTCCTCACCTCCCGCCGCCCGAAGATCCCGGCGGGCCGCAGCAGGAGCACGGCGAGGATCACGAGGAGAGCGGCGGGCAGGCGCAGATCCGCGCCCACGAAGTCGATGTACGCGCCGAGCAGGTTGAGCCCGACACCGAGCAGCAGGCCGCCGACGACGGCGCCCACGGGCGAGTCGATGCCGCCGAGCACCGCGGCGGCGAACGCGTAGATGAGGATCGCCTGCATCATGTTCGGGTCGAGGAAGACGCTCGGGGCGGTGAGCATGCCCGCGACCGCGCCGAGCACCGCCGCGAGGCCCCAGCCGAGGCCGAGCATCAGGGGCACGCGCACGCCGACGAGTCGCGCCTCGTTCGGGTTGACGGCGGCGGCGCGCATCGCAAGCCCCACCTTCGTGAACTGGAACAGCGCCCACAGCGCGACGACGGTTCCGATCGAGACGGCGAAGGTGCCGATGTCCTGGATCGAGATCGCGACCCCCGCCACGTCGAGCGTGCGCGTCGGGAACGGGCTCTGCACCGACCGCACCTCGCCCGTCCAGATCCACGTCATCGCGCCGTTGATCGCGAGCAGCAGCCCGATCGTGACGATCACGACGCGGATCTGCGATCCGCGCTCGACCGGGCGGATCACGGCCTGATGGATGCCGATCCCGCCCGCGAACGAGACGAGCAGCGCGACGGCGAACGCGGGCCAGTACGACCAGCCGTGGTTCGTCGTCAGCGTCCATGCGATGTAGGTCGAGAACGTCGCCATCTCGCCCTGCGCGAAGTTGATCACGCCGGTGGCCCGGTGGATGAGCACGATCGCGAGCGCGAGCGAGCCGTAGACACCGCCGGAGGCGAGCCCCGACACGACCTGCTGGAAGAAGTCAGACATCGCCCACCGTCAATACCCCAGGTAGCTCCGACGCACGACCTCGTCCTCGCGCAGGTCGGCGCTCGCCCCCGACACCGCCACCCGTCCCACCTCGAGCACGTATGCGGAGGCGGCTGTCTCGAGCGCGATGCGCGCGTCCTGCTCGACGACGAGCACCGCCAGCCCTTCCTTCTCGTTCAGCTCGCGCACGAGGCGGAAGATCTCGCGTACGACGAGCGGGGCGAGCCCGAGCGAGGGCTCGTCGAGCATGAGCAGCCGCGGCCGGCTCATCAGCGCCCTGGCGAGCGCGAGCATCTGCTGCTCGCCGCCGGAGAGCGTGCCTGCGCGCTGGCCGCCGCGCTCGTGGATCCAGGGGAAGTAGCCGGCCATGCGCTCGATGTCGGCCCTGAGGCCACGGTCGCGGCGCGTGTAGGCGCCGATGCGGAGGTTCTCGGTCACGGTGAGGTCGACGAACGTCCCCCGCCCCTCGGGCACGTGGGCGATGCCGAGCTTCGCCGTCGCCTCCGGGCCGCCGTGCAGAGGCTTCCCGGCAAAGAGGATCTCCCCGCTGCGCCGGACCGTGCCCGACACGGCCCGCAACGTCGTCGTCTTGCCGGCGCCGTTGGCGCCGAGCACCGCGACGATCGCCCCCTCGGGCACCTCGAGCGACACGCCGCGCAGCGCCTGCACGGGCCCGTAGCGCGCCTCGACGTCCCGCAGCTCGAGCAGCGCGCTCACGCCGCCGTCTCCTGGTCGCCGCCCAGGTAGGCCTCGATCACGTCCGGGTTCGCGCGCACCTCGTCGGGGGTGCCGCCGGCGATCCTGCGCCCGAAGCTGAGCACGTTGACGTGGTCGGAGATGCGCATCACGAGGCTCATGTGGTGCTCTACGAGGAGCACGGTGAGATCGTGGTCTCGGCGCAGGCCCAGGATGAAGTCGCCGAGCTCCTCGACCTCCTCGTGATTGAGGCCGCCCGCCGGCTCGTCCAGCAGCAGCAGCCGCGGCCTCGCGATCAGCGCGCGCGCGAGCTCGACGCGCTTCTGCACGCCGTACGGGAGTGCCGCCGCCGGCATCGAGGCGCGGTCGGCGAGGCCGACGTACTCGAGCATCGCGAGCGCATCGCCCGCGCCGACCGAGCGGCCGCGCGTGTGCGCGCCGACGAGCACGTTCTCGAGCACCGACATGGAGCGGAACAGGTTGATGTTCTGGAAGGTGCGCGCGATGCCCCGCTCGACGATGCGGTGCGGCGGCGTCTGCAAGAGGGAGCGCCCGTCGAGCTCGAGCTCGCCCTCGTCGGGCGCGTAGAGGCGGGTGACGACGTTGAAGAGCGTCGTCTTGCCGGCGCCGTTGGGCCCGATGAGACCGGAGATCTGGCCCCGCTCGACGTCGAACGAGACGCCGTCGAGTGCGACGATGCCCCCGAAGCGCACCGTGATACCGCGGACGGAGAGCAGTGTGGCACCCATCTGAAATGGGGACCCTACTGTGCCGCGCGGCCCCGGTGAAGCGCATCCGCTCCGTTGCGCTCGCGCCGTGGCCCCGACCCTCCACCCGACGGCGCGCACGGTGCGGGAGCGGCTGCTGCGGACGATCGACGACTCGCTCCACCGCTTCGAGCGCGTCTGGTGCGCGGCGGGGACGCCACATGCCGTGTTCGACGGAGTCGCCGAGCTGACGGCGGCCGTCGCACCCTGAGCTGGACGGAGGGCTCGCTCTCGCCTTCGCCGCAGACTACGATCGCGTTCGTGGATCTCCGCGACACACCCGACGAGGCCCGCTTCCGCGCCGAGCTGCGCGACTGGCTCGCGGCGAGCCTGCCGGACGGGCTGCGTGGCCACCGGGGCGGCGCGGCGCGCTTCGAGGGCGAGGCCGTCAGGGAGTGGAGCCGAGCGCTCTACGAGGCCGGCTACGCGGGTCTGACCTGGCCGAAGGAGTACGGAGGCGGCGGTTGCCCGTACAGCTACCAGGCGATCTTCCTGGAGGAGATGGCGCGCGCCGAGGCGCCGCACCACCTCGGCGTGATCGGGCTCGGCATGGCCGGGCCGACGATCATCGCGCACGGCAGCGAGGCACAGAAGGCGCGGCACCTGTCGCGGATCCTCTCGGCCGACGAGATCTGGTGCCAGGGCTTTTCGGAGCCGGGGGCGGGATCGGATCTGTCTGCCGTGCGCACGAGCGCCCGGCTCGAGGCAGATCGCTTCGTCGTCGACGGCCAGAAGGTGTGGTCGTCGTTCGCGCACATCGCCGACTGGTGCCTCCTGCTCACCCGCAGCGACCCGGGCTCGGAGCGCCACGCGGGCCTCACCTACCTGATCGTCGACATGCGCAGCCCCGGCGTCGAGGTGCGGCCGCTGCGGCAGATGACCGGCGAGGCGGAGTTCAACGAGATCTTCTTCAGCGCCGTCGAGGTGCCGGTCGAGAACGTGCTCGGCGAGGTGGGCGGGGGCTGGCAGGTGGCGATGACGACGCTGCTGCACGAGCGGGGCACGCTCGGCTTCGCGCTCACCGCGGCGCTCGAGGTCGCGGTGCGCAAGCTGATCGAGCTCGCACAGGATCGCGGAGCGACGGCGACGCAGCGCGACGCGATCGCGCGCGAATGGATCGAGCTGCAGGGGCTGCGCTTCACCGCCTACCGCTCGCTGTCGGCGCTGATGAAGACCGGCGTGCCCGGGCCGGAAGGGTCGATCCTGAAGCTGCAGTGGTCGGAGGCGAACCAGCGGCTCGGCAAGCTCGCGCTCGAGCTGCTCGCGCAGGATGCGCAGCTGCTCGCCGACAACGCGCCCTACGGCGGCTACTGGCAGCATCACCAGCTACGCAGCCGCGGCAACACGATCGAGGCGGGCACCTCGGAGATCCTCCGCAACATCGTCGCCGAGCGCGTGCTCGGGCTGCCGAGGTCGCGCTAATGGACTTCGCCTTCACGCCGGAGCAGGACGAGCTTCGCTCCCAGGCGCGCAGCTTCCTGGCGGCGCATCCGGAGCCGTCCTGGGCGGAGCTGGCCGGGCTCGGCTGGACGGGCGTCTCGGTGCCGGAGGAGCTCGGCGGCGCGGGCCTCGGCTTCCTCGAGGAGGCCGTCCTCGTGGAGGAGATGGGCCGCGCGCTCACGCACGCACCCTTCTGGTCGACGGTGGCGGTCGTGCTCCCCGCGCTGCCGCCCGAGCTGCAGGCGCAGGTGGCGGCGGGCGAGGCGAGCTGGACGCTCGCGCTCGGGCCGCTCGTGCCGGATCTGGACACGGCGACGCGGATCGCCGTCGTCGGCGGCGACTCGATCTGGGAGCTCGACGGCGCCGGGCGCGAGATGCTGCAGACGAACGACGCCACGCGCCCGCTCGGCGTCGTCACGGGCGGCTCCGCCGGCCGCCGGCTCGCCGGCTCGGAGCTGCTTCCCCGCATGCGGACGCGGTCGCGCGCGGCGCTCGCGCTCGAGGCGTGCGGCGTCGGCGCACGCGCGCTCGAGCTGGCCGTCGCCTACGCGAAGGAGCGCGAGCAGTTCGGACGGCCGATCGGCGTCTACCAGGCGATCTCGCACCCCCTCGCCACCACCTACATGGAGCTCGAGCTGGCGCGCTCGCTGGCGCTGTGGGCCGCCTGGTGCATCGCCGTGGACGACCCGCAGGCGGGACTCGCGGCCGCCGCCGCCAAGGCGCAGTGCGCCGAGGCGGCCGTCGCCGCCTGCGAGCGCTCGATCCAGGCGCACGGCGGCATCGGCTTCACCTGGGAGCACGTGCTGCACCGGCTGTACAAGCGGGCGTTGTGGATCCAGTCGTGGGACGCGTCGGGCGCGCAGCTGCGCTCCGAGGTCGCCGCCCGGCTGCTCGACGGAGAAGGAGAGTGACGTGGACGGACTGATCATGGACTACCAGCTCAACGTGCCGGCGATCCTGCGCCGGGGCGAGCAGCTCTACGGAGACAAGGAGATCGTCAGCCGCCTCCCCGACAAGTCCTGGCACACCTACACCTACGCCGACTTCGCGCGCCGCACCAAGCAGCTCGCGCTCGCGCTGCGCGACGAGCTCGGCCTGCGCGACGGCGACCGGGTCGGCACCTTCTGCTGGAACCACCACGAGCACCTCGAGACCTACATCGGCGCCCCCGTCGCCGGGCTCGTCACGCACACGCTCAACCTGCGCCTCCACGCCGACGACCTCACCTACATCGCCTCCCACGCGGGCGACCGCGTGCTGATCGCCGACAAGGTGCTGTGGCCGCTCGTCGAGACGTTCACGGACCGGGTCGGCTTCGAGCACGTCGTCGCCGTGGGCGACGGCCCGACGCCGGACGGCGCGCTCGACTTCGAGGAGCTGCTCGCGACCGCGGACGCGGACGACTTCGCATACCGCGACATCGACGAGCGCGCCGCTGCGGCGATGTGCTACACGAGCGGGACGACCGGCCGGCCGAAGGGCGTCCTCTACTCCCACCGCGCGATCGCGATCCACTCGCTCGCGTCCACGCAGTCGAGCACGCTCGGCATCGGCGAGGACGACAGCGTGCTTCCCGTCGTGCCGATGTTCCACGCCAACGCATGGGGCTTCCCGTTCACCTGCACGCTCGTCGGCTCGAAGCAGGTGTTCCCCGGCCCCCACCTCGACCCGCAGTCGCTCCTCGACGCGTTCGTCGAGCAGGAGGTGACGGTGACGGCGGGCGTGCCCACGATCTGGATGGGGATCCTGCAGGCGCTCGACGCGCGCCCGGACGGATGGGACCTGTCACGGCTCCGTGCCATGATCGTCGGCGGCTCGGCCGCGCCGCGGTCGATGATCGAGGGCTTCGAGCGCCGCCACGGCATCCACGTCACGCACGCCTGGGGGATGACCGAGATGGCCCCGCTGGGCACGATCTCCGAGCTCTCGAGCCGCGAGCGGGCGCTGCCGGAGGACGAGCAGTTCGCCTACCGCGCCAAGCAGGGCCTTCCCGCCCCGTTCGTCGAGATCCGCGCGCGCGGCGGTGACGGCCTCGTGCCGTGGGACGGCGCCACGATGGGCGAGCTCGAGGTGCGCGGCGCCTGGATCGCGTCGTCCTACTACGAGGCGCCCGACGCCCGCGACCGCTGGACGGACGACGGCTGGTTCAAGACCGGGGACATCGTCACGATCGAGCCCAACGGCTACATCGAGATCCAGGATCGCTCGAAGGACCTCGTCAAGTCCGGCGGCGAGTGGATCTCGACGGTCGCGCTCGAGAACGCGCTGATGGGCCATCCGGCCGTGCTCGAGGCGGCGGTGATCGCCGTCCCCGACGAGAAGTGGGCGGAGCGTCCGCTCGGCGTCGTCGTGCTGCGCGAGGGCGCGAGCGCGACCCCGGACGAGCTCCGCGACTTCCTCGCCCCCCACTTCGCGAAGTGGTGGCTGCCGGAGCGCTTCGAGTTCGTGGACGAGATCCCGAAGACCGCCGTCGGGAAGTTCCGCAAGACGGCGCTGCGCGAGCGGTTCGCAACCGCCGGCGCGGCCGAGAACCGCTAGAGGGAGGCAGATGGGAACGTTCATCAGCAGCGAGCAGGACGGCGCCGTCGCCGTCGTCACGATCGACAATCCGCCGATGAACGCGCTCTCGTCGGCGCTGCTGGACGAGCTCGAGGCGGAGCTCGACCGGCTCGACACCGACCCGGCGACGCGCGCGATCGTGCTGAGAGGAGGCGGCGAGCGGGCGTTCGTCGCCGGTGCCGACATCAAGGAGTTCCCGGCGCTGCGCGAGCAGGCTGCGGGCGAGTCCGGGCCGGCGCGCGGGCTGCTGAAGCTCGGGCACCGGATGGACGCGGCCCACACGCCGTTCGTCGCGGCGATCCAGGGCTACTGTCTCGGCGGCGGGCTCGAGCTTGCGATGTGCTGCGACGTGCGCGTCTGCGCCGACGACGCGAAGCTCGGACAGCCGGAGATCAAGCTGGGCCTGATCCCGGGCGGCGGCGGCACGCAGCGCCTGCCACGTCTGGTCGGCTGCGGCCGCGCCATGCTGCTCAACCTCGGCGGCGAGTTCATCGATGCCGCGACCGCGTACGAGTGGGGCCTCGTCGAGAAGGTCGTGCCGGCCGCGGAGGTCGTCGCCGCCGCGACCGGCCTGGCCGCGACGTTCGCCGCCCGCTCGCCGCACGCGGTTTCGGTGCTGCGCGAGCTGGCGCGATCGACGCGCGACCTGCCGCTCGAGGAGGGGCTGCGCCGCGAGGCGGACGCCTTCCGGCGCTGCCTCGCGAGCGAGGACGGCCGCGAGGGCGTCGCGGCGTTCATCGAGAAGCGCGAGCCCACGTTCAGCGGCCGGTGAGGGCGATCGTCCTCGAGCAGGTCGGCGCACCCGAGGTGCTCGTCCTGCGCGACGTGCCGGAGCCGGCGCCGGCCGAGGGAGAGGTCGCCGTCTCGGTGCGCGCGGCCGCGATCAACTACGCCGACGCGCTGATCCGCCGCGGGCAGTATCCGCAGCCGCCGCCGCTGCCGTGGATCCCCGGAGTCGAGGTGGCAGGCGAGACGGCCGACGGGCGCCGGGTGATCGGCCTGCTGCCACCCGGCGCGGGCGGCGGCTACGCCGAGCGCACGACGGTGGACGAACGCTGGCTGTTCGACCTGCCGGCAGGCGCGTCGTTCGAGGAGGGGGCCGCGTTCCTGCTCTGCTTCCTCACCGCGTGGATCCCGCTCACGCGCCAGGCCGACGTGCGGCCGGGGACACGCGTGCTCGTGCACGCCGCAGCCGGAGGCGTCGGCAGCGCGGCCGTGCAGGCGGCGCGCGCGCTCGGCGCCGAGGTGGTGGCGACCGCCGGCAGCGAGGAGAAGCTCGAGCTGCCCCGCTCGCTGGGAGCCGTGCAGGCGGTCACCTACGATCGGCTGACGGAGATCGACCCGGTCGACGTCGTGCTCGACCCCGTCGGCGGGCAGCTGTTCGCCGACTCGGTCGGGTTGCTGCGACCGCTCGGCGTCGTCATCGGCGCCGGCTTCGCCGGCGGGCCGTGGCCGCAGCTCGACCCGGCCCGGCTCGTCGGGCGCAACGTCGGCGTGCAGGGCTTCTACCTCGGCCGGCTGATGCGCTTCCGCCCCGAGCTCGTGCACGCCGCGGCGGAGGACGTGCTGCGGCTGTGGGAGGCGGAGCTCGTCGCTCCGGTCGTCGGCGCCTCGTTCCCGCTCGAGCAGGCGGTCGATGCCCACCGCCTCATCGACGATCGCCGCTCGACGGGGAAGGTCGTGCTGCTCCCGTGAAGGCGATCGTCACCGGCGGCGCGTCGGGTCTCGGGGCGGCGACGGTCGCCCGTCTGCGCGCCGCCGGCATGGACGTCGAGGTGCTCGATCTCGTGCACGGGTTCGACGTCTCGGAGCCTTCTCACTGGGACGACGTGGGGCCGGTCGACGTCGCATGCCTGAACGCCGGCGTGCTCGGCGGCCCGCCCGACCCGGCCGAGATCACGCTCGAGGGTTACCGGCGGGCGTTGCGCGTGAACGTGGACGGTGTCGTGCTAGGCGTCCGGCGCCTGGCCCGGGTCATGCCGGCGGGCGGCCGCATCGTCGCCACGGCGTCACTGGCCGGGCTGACGGCGATGCCGGACGACCCCGTCTACGCGGCGACCAAGCACGCCGTCGTCGGCTTCGTGCGCAGCGTGGCGCCGTCGCTCGCCGCCCGCGGGATAGCGGTCAACGCCGTCTGCCCCGGCATCGCCGACACCCCGATGGTGGCGGGCGCGATCCGCAAGGCGCTCGACGCCGCCGGCTTCCCGCTCGTCCCGGCGGCCGCCGTGGCCGACGCGGTCTGGCTCGCGCTCGAGTCGGGCGAGAGCGGCCACGCATGGGTGGTGCAGCCCGGACGGCCGCCGGTCGACTTCCGTTTCCCGAACGTGCCCGGTGTGCGCACGCCGGACGGCGCATCGCTCGCACCGCCGCCGCTCGCCTCGTGAGCGCGTCGCTCAGCCCCGCCGTCGCCTACGTGCTCCTGTTCGGTCTCGTCGCCGGGGAGTCGGCCGGCCTTCTCCTCCCCGGCGAGACGGCGCTGATCACGGCAAGCGTGCTCGCCGGGAGCGGGCGCCTGCAGATCGCGGCCGTGATCGCGGTCGCCGCCACCGCGGCCGTCACCGGCGACAACGTCGGGTTCGCCGGCGGGCGCTACGGCGGCCGCCGTCTGCTCGAGAGCCCTCGCGTGCCCTTCGCCCACCACCGGGCGCGGTGGCTCGACCGCGGTGACGCGTTCTTCGCGCGCCACGGCGGCAAGGCGGTGGCGCTCGGACGCTTCGTCATCGGCGTCCGCGTGGTCGTCGCCTGGGTGGCGGGGATCAACGGCATGCCGTGGCGCGCGTTCGCCGTCTGGAATCTCGTCGGCGGCGTGGTGTGGGCGACCGTGACGGGACTGCTCGCGTACTGGTTCGGCACCGTGATCGCGCGCGACCTCAAGCTCGCGGGCGCCGTCGCGCTCGCGCTCGCGCTCGTGGCCCTCCCCGCCTACGTGCTCTGGCGCCGGCGCGCGCGGCCGTAGCGTGCGGGCGCCGGCACGGTCAGCCGAAGCGCCAGCCGTCGCCGGCGGCGTAGCCCTTCAGGATCCGCCGCGCCACCACCATCCGGTGCACCTCGTCGGGCCCGTCGTAGATACGGCCGGCGCGCGCGTGCATCGCCATCCGCGCGAGAGGCGTCGCGTCCGTCAGGCCCCGCGCCCCGTGCACCTGGATCGCCCGGTCGATCACGTCGTTGAGCGCCTGCGCGGCGAAGAACTTGAGCAGCGACACCTCGACCCGCGCCTCGGAGCCGTCGTCGATCTTGCGCGCGGCGTCCATCGTCAGCAGCCGGCACGCCTGGATCTGTGCCGCCGAGTCGGCGATCCAGTTCTGCACGGTCTGCTTGTCCGCGAGCGGGCCACCGAAGGCCTCGCGCTCGAGCGCGTAGGAGCACATGAGGTCGAACGCGCGCTGCATCTGGCCGAGCCAGCGCATGACGTGGTGGATGCGCCCGGGCCCGAGCCGTTTCTGCGCGATCCGGAACGCGTCGCCGCGCTCGCCGAGCGTGTTCGCGACGGGCGTGCGCACCCCCGTGTAGCGCACCTCGCAGTGGGTGTTCCACGCGCGCCCGCTGTGCCCCATGACGCTGATGGGCCCGACGATGTCGACGCCCGGCGTGTCGACGGGCACGATGATCATGCTCCCGCGCCGGTGGCTCTCCGCCTCCGGGTCGGTGATCGCGAACACGATCGCGAACGCCGCACCGTCGGCGCCGCTCGAGAACCACTTGTGGCCGTCGATCACCCACTCGTCGCCGTCCCGTACCGCGCGTGTGCGCAGGGTGGTCGGGTCGGAGCCCGCGACGTCGGGCTCGGTCATGGAGAAGAACGAGCGCACCCTTCCGGCGACGAGGGGCTCGAGGAAGCGCTCCTTCTGCTCCGGCGTGCCGTACAGGTGCAGGATCTCGGCGTTGCCGGCGTCCGGCGCCTGGCAGCCGAAGACGAGCTGCGCCCAGAACGAGCGGCCGATCTCCTCGTTCATGCAGGCGTAGTAGAGGAAGCCGTCGCCCGTGCCGCCGGCTTCGGGCGGCATGTGAGGCGCCCACAGTCCCGTCGTCCGCGCCTTCTCCTGCAGCGCGGCGACGAGCTCGAGCGCCGCGTCGTCCTCGCGCTCGAGTGCCCGCTCGCTCGGGATCACGTGTTTCTCCATGAACGCCCGGTAGTGCGAGCGCCGCTCGAGGTACGCAGGCGGGAAGAGGGCGGCGCTCATCGAGAGTAGGATCGTCGCGTGCGCCTCGGTTTGCAACTCGGCTACGACGACCCGAGCGCCGCCGTCGCGCTCGCCCAGGAGGCCGACCGGCTCGGCTTCCACTCGGTGTGGACGTCGGAGGCATACGGGACGGACGCGGTCACGCCGATGGCATGGATCGCGGCGACGACCGAGCGCATCAACGTCGGCAGCGCGATCATGCAGATGCCGGCGCGCACACCGGCGGCCACTGCCTCGACCGTGGCGACGCTGGACATCCTCTCGGGCGGTCGCGTCCTCCTCGGCCTCGGCACCTCGGGCCCGCAGGTGGCGGAGGGGTGGCACGGGCAGCCGTGGGGGAAGCCGCTCGCCCGCACGCGCGAGTACGTGGAGATCGTGCGCGCCATCCTCCGCCGCGACGCGCCGGTCGAGCACCACGGCGCCCACTACGACGTGCCCTACAGCGGCGCCGATGCGACCGGCCTCGGCAGGCCGCTGAAGATCATCGTGCACCCGCTGCGAGCGGACGTGCCGATCTACCTGGCGGCGATCGGCCCCAGGAACGTCGCGCTCGCCGCCGAGATCGCCGACGGCTGGCTCCCGATCTTCTTCTCGCCGGAGCGTTTCGCGGACGTCCACCTGCCCGCGCTCGAGGAGGGGTTCGCGGCGCGCGGAGGCAGGCCCGACGGCTGGGATCTCGCTCCGCTCGTTCCCGTCGTCGTCGCCGACGACGTCCAGACGTGCCGCGACTTCCTCAAGCCGATGATCGCGCTCTACGTCGGCGGCATGGGTGCGCGCGGCCAGAACTTCTACACGCGGCTCGCGCAGCGCTACGGCTTCGAGGCGGAGGCGGCGACGATCCAGGAGCTGTACCTCGCGGGGAAGAAGGGCGAGGCGGCGGCGGCGGTGCCGGATGCGCTCGTCGACGAGATCGCGCTCGTCGGCGGCCGCGAGCGCATCGGCGACCGCCTCGACGTGTGGCGCGCGGCGGGGGTGACGACACTCGTCCTGCAGGCCCGCCAGCCCGAGGCGCTGCGGCTGCTGGCCGAGCTGACGCAGTGAAGGAGGCGCTCGGGCAGGCGCTCGGCGCCGCCGTCACGCGCGCGGTGAAGCTCGCGGGCGGCGCCTCGAAGGAGGCGTGGGCCGTCGACGTCGCGGACGGGCGGGAGCTGCTCGTCCGCCGCGCCGGCGGCGGCGTCATCCACCTCGACACGCTGTCGCTGCGCGACGAGTACGACGTGCTCGTGGCGGCGCGCGAGGCCGGCGTGCGCGTGCCCGAGCCGCTCGCGTACCTCGGCGACCTCGACGGGCGCGAGGCGTTCGTGATGGAGCGGGTGCGCGGCGAGACGATCGGGCGGCGCATCGTCAAGGCCCCGCCGCCGGGGCTCGACGTGCAGATGGCGGAGGAGCTCGCGAAGATCCACGCCATCCCGCTCGAACGGCTGCCCGCCCTGCCCCGCGCCGATCTCTGGCAGCGACTGCATGCGGAGCTCGACACGCTCGACGAGCCTCACCCGGCGATCGAGCTCGGGCTCGTGTGGTGCCGGGAGCGTTTGCCGCTCCTGCGTCCGCCCGTCGTCGTGCACGGCGACTTCCGCATCGGCAACCTGATGGTGGACGAGCACGGCCTCGTCGCCGTGCTCGACTGGGAGTTCGCGCACGTGTCGGACGCGGCGGAAGACCTCGCCTGGCCGCTCGTCCGTGCCTGGCGCTTCGGCGCCGACGAGCGGCGCCTCGGCGGCATCGGCGACGTGGAGCCGTTCCTGCAGCGCTACGCCGAGCTCAGCGGCCGCGAGGTGCCCGTGCAGGAGCTCTACGTGTGGGAGGTGCTCGGCAACTGCAAGTGGGCGATCGGCGCGCTCACGCAGGCGCGCCGGCACCTGCGCGGCGAGGAGCGCAACGTCGAGCTCGCGATCCTCGGGCGGCTCGCGGCGGAGATGGAGTACGAGCTGCTGCACCTGATCGAGAGGGCTGCATGAGCGCGCACGACCGCCCGTCGGCGGCCGAGCTGGCGACGGCCGTGCGCGAGTTCCTCGAGGCGGAGATCCTGCCCGTGCTCGACGACCAGCGGCTCCGGTTCCGCACGCTCGTCGCCATGAACGCGCTCTCGATCGTCGAGCGCGAGGCAGCGCCGCCGCCGGGCGAGCACGACTGGGAGCTCGCGCGGCGCATCCGTGCCGGCGACGTGCGCGACGGCGACCTCGCGGCCCTGAAGGCGGAGGTCGAGGCGAAGCTCCGTGTCGCGAGCCCCCGGTACCTCGAGCGCTACTGACCGGTGCGGCGTCGCGTCTACCTCATGCGCCACGGCGCGGTCGCGCACGACCGAGACCGCGGCGATCGTCGCGCCCGGCCGGACGGTCGAGGAGTGGCCCGAGCTGCAGGAGATCAGGGGCGACCGGCTCTCGGCCAGCTCGAGCAGGCGCCGGCGTGTGTCAACGTGCTCGACGTCGGGGACGGGTGGATCGTCCGCGCCGTGAACGTGGACGCGAGCGACCTCGCCCACCGGGGCATGCGGATGACGACGATGGAAGGCGACCGGGAGCGCTACCGCGCGCGCCGCGACTGAGGCGGGAAATCGGGAGGGGGCCGGCGCCGCCGGCCCCCTCCCTCGCTACCGTCGCCCGCCCGGCCCTACGAGCACTTGAGACGCGAGACGGGATTGAACGTCCCGTCGCTGAACCTCGCGACCTGCACGCAGCGGATCGGGAACTGGTTCGTCGGCCCCGTCTTCTGCCTGTTGCCCGGCAGCAGGAACGGGTTCGCCTCGTTCCAGTTGCGGAACGCCGCCATCAGCGACGCCCGCGTCGGGTTCGGCCCCGCCTTCGTCAGGAGCTGCACGAACGCGTGCGCGACGGCGACGCCGTACAGGTTGAGGGCGTTCGCCTGCACGGCCGGGTCCGACCCCTTGGGGTAGTACTTCGCCATCACGTCGCGGTACAGCTTCATGCCGGCGTCGCTGTTCCACTTGGGGTTCGCCGGGTCCTTGGCGTACTGCACCGTGAACGTGTTGTTCACGAGGGTGCCGGCCCCCGCCTTCTGCGCGAGCGTGAGGAACGTGGCGGTGCCCGAGACCGAGTTCGTGTAGATCACGGGCGGGTTCCAGCCGAGCGCCTTCGCGATCACGTACGACTGGATCGTGAACTTCGGCGTCGCGAGGATCACGAACACCGACGCGCCCGTCGCCTTCAGCTTCGCGATCTGCGACTTCACATCCGCCGCCGTGACCTCGTACGACTCCTTGCCGGCGATGTTGGCGGCCTTCGCGCCCAGGCCCTTCTCGAGCCCGCGCAGGTAGTCCTGGCCGTAGTCGTCGTTCTGGTAGAGGACGGCGATCTTCGCGTTCGGGCTGTTGCGCGCGATCGCCTGGCCGTAGATCGAGCCTTCGAGCTCGTAGTTCGGCTGCCAGCCCGTCGTCCACGGGTACTGCTTCCAGTCCCGGCCCCAGGTGGAGGCGCCGGAGGCGTTGAGCAGCTGGGGCACCTTCTTCTGGTTCAGGTACGGCCGGATGGCGAGGTTGTGCTCGGTTCCGAGCGCCCCGACGACGGCGAAGACCTTGTCCTGCTCGACGAGCTTGCGCGTGAGCTGAACGGTGTTCGCCGGGTTGTAGCCGTCGTCGTAGACCTTGAAGACGATCTGGCGGCCGTTGACGCCGCGCTTCCCGTCCGGCCCCTTGCGTGCGTTGATGTACGAGAAGTACGCCGTCATGGCGGCCGGAATCGGGGCATAGCCGGATGCCGGCCCCGTGAGGGGGAAGGTACCGCCGATCGTGATCGTCTTCGGGGTGACCCCCGTCTCCCCGGTGGCGGTCGATGCAGTAATCCCGAGCGCCGCGACGAGCGCGAGCACGATGAGCAAGACCCTACGCATTGACACTCCTTCAGCCAGAGTGAACAGCCTGATAGGGCGACCCTAACCGCCCGTTCACATGGACGCCAGGAGATCGCGATAGTTGGGACCGCCCCGCGCAGCCCGGCCTCACGGCCGTACGCTCAGCCGAGGCCGATCTCGGCGGCCAGGCGCTCGGCCTCGTCGAGCTCGTCGGCGAGCGCGTCGATGCCCGAGGCCCAGATCGCCGCGTCCGTGAGGTCGAGGCCGACGATCCGCGCGAGCTCCTCGGGCGCCTTCGATCCGCCGGCCCGCAAGAGCTGCAGATACGGCTCGACGAGCGCGTCCCCTTCGCGCTCGTAGGCGCGGAAGATGGAGAGCGCGAACAGGTACCCGTACGCGTACGCGTAGACGTAGCCCGGCACGGCCGCGAAGTGGTTCACGTAGCTCCACCAGCTTCCGTAGCCGGTCGTGTCGACCGAGTCGCCGAAGAGCTCCGTCTGGCATTCGAGCCAGAGCTCGGCGAAGCGCTCCGAGGAGATCTCCCCCTGGGTGCGCCGCTCCGTATGCACGGCATGCTCGAAGCGGTTCATGGCGATCTGACGGAACACGGTGGCGATCGCGTCCTCGATGCGCCCGGTGAGCAGGTCGAGCTTGCGACGCGGGTCGTCCTCGGCGGCGAGCAGCCGCTTGAACGTGAGCGCCTCGCCGAACACCGAGGCGGTCTCCGCCGTCGTGAGCGGCGTCGAGGCGTTGAAGAGTCCGAGCGGTTGCGCCATCACGCCGTGGAGGCCGTGGCCGAGCTCGTGCGCGAGCGTGAGCACTGCGCGGCGGTCGCCCGTGTAGTTCAGCAGGACGTAGGGATGCACGCCCGGCACGGTGGTGGCGCAGAAGGCGCCCGTGCGCTTGTCCGCCCTGACCGGGGCGTCGATCCAGCGCCTCGCGAAGAAGCCGTCGACGATCTCGCCCGCCTCCGCGGAGAAGTCGGCGTAGGCGCCGACGACGACGGCGCGCGCCTCGTCCCAGGCGAGCTTCGCGGTGGTCTCGGCCACCGGCGCCATGCGGTCGTAGTGCGCGAGCCGGTCGAGGCCGAGCAGCCGCGCCTTGAGGCGGTAGTAGCGCTGCGGCACGTCGTAGCGCGCGGTGGTCGCGTCCACGAGCGCCTGCACGGCGTCGTCGGTGGTCTCGTTGGCCAGGTTGCGCGCGCTGATCCAGGTGGCGTAGCCGCGCAGCCGGTCGTCGATCGACTTGTCGAGCAGGATCGTGTTGAGCACGTAGGTGCGGGTGCGCAGGCCGGGCTCGAGCGCGCCGGTGACGGCCTCGGCCGCCGTCCGGCGCACGTCCCGCTCGGCCGAGTAGAGGCGCGCCATGGCCGTCTCGAGCGAAACCTCCTCGCCGTCGAGGTCGACGCGCAGGGAGCCGAGCAGCTCCTCGTACAGCCGCGCCCAGGCCGAGGAGCCGGAGACCGTCTTCTCGGTGAGGATCCGCTCCTCCGGCTCGCTGAGGAGGTGCGGCCGGTACTTGCGCAGCGAGCGCAGGAAGTGGCGCCAGTGGTCGAGAGCCGGATCGGCGAGCAGGGCGTCGGCCGCGTCGTCGTCGAGCGCGGCCCACTCGAGGCCGAAGAAGAGCAGCTGCGTCTCGAGGACGGCGGCCTTCTCCTGCAGCCGCGCAACCAGCGCGCCGCGGGCGGGGTCGCCCATGTTGGTGGCGAAGTTGAGGTGCGCGTAGGTGAGCGCCCGGTCGACGGCGGACTCGATGCGCTCTCGCTCGGCGACCGCCTCGGCGAGACCTGCGGCGTCGAGCGAGGCGACGGTGCCGCGATAGCGCTCGCGGAAGGCGGCGGCGGAGCCCTCCGCATCCGCGACGTCGGCCTCGAGCGCGGGATCGTCGGGGCTCTCGTAGAGGTCGGAGAGGTCCCAGGCGACCTCTTCCGCCCCCGTCAGCTCGGTGGTTACCATGCGCGGCAGACTATCGGCAGGCGACCGGGGTGAGAACCGGGGGCTCCGTCACGCCTGCGCGACGGACACGTCGCCCGCGTCCGTCACAGGGGCACGGCAGACGAAGCGCTCGCACACGTACACGGCCGCGCGGCCGTCGACGAGATCCTTCCCCGCGAGCAGGGGGACGCCTTCGGCCGGCCCCACCGCGACGACGGCGTTGGGCGCGAACGGCTCGAGCGCGGCCCGCGCGACGGGGCTGCCGACCGGACCGGCGATCGCGATCTCCCGCGGCGGCGCAAGCCACAGGTCGAGCGCGCACAGCGCCCAGCCGAACGCTCCCGGCGCACGGCGGAGGGCGGGCTCGACGAGCCGGAGGACGCCGACCGCGTGCCGTTCGAGGTCGTCGTCGCCCCAGATGCGGCCGAGCCGCAGCAGCACGTGCGCGAGCATGGAGTTGCCGGACGGAATCGGATTGTCGTCGAGGCTCTTCGTGCGGGCGACGAGCTCATGCCCTCCCTTCGCCGCCAGGAAGAAGCCGCCGTGCTCGTCGTCGCGGTGGAGCTCCACCGCGAGCAGCGCCAGCCGGCGCGCCTCGTGCAGCCAGCGCGCCTCGCCGGTCGCCACGTGGAGCTCGAGCAGGCCGTGCGCCGCGTTCGCGTAGTCGTCGAGGAAGCCCTCGCCGCCGACCCTGCCCGCGCGCCATGCACGCGACAGGCGCCCGTCCTCGCGCGACAGCGGCCCGAGCAGGAACGCTCCCACCTCGCGGGCGGCGGCGAGCCAGTCTTCGCGCTCGAGGCGCCGTGCCGCCTCGGCGAGCGCGGCCAGCGCGAGACCGTTCCACGAGGCGAGCACCTTGTCGTCGAGCGCTGGTTGCGGCCTGCGCGAGCGCTCCTCCAGCAGCCGAGCGCGGAGCTCGGGGTCGAGCGTGCCGCGGATGATCGAGCGCCCGTGCTCGAACGGGTGCAGCAGCTCCGCCGCTACCCCGTCCTCCTCGGTCCACGTGAACGTGAGCCCCTCGACGCCGTTGGTGTCCGCGTCCTGGGCCGAGGCGAGGCCGCCGTCGGCGAGCCGCAGCTCGCGCAGCATGTAGTCGACGGTCTCCTCGACCACCTGCCGGTAGCGCCCGTTTCCGGTCACGGCCCAGGCGTGAAGGTACGTCGATGCGAGCAGGGCGTTGTCGTAGAGCATCTTCTCGAAGTGCGGCACGAGCCAGCGGTCGTCGACCGAATAGCGGTGGAAGCCGCCGCCGACGACGTCGTACATGCCCCCCGCGGCCATCCCGTCGAGCGTCGCGGCCACCATGGCGATCGCCTCCGTCCCGCCGCGCCGCAGCAGGAACTCGAGCGTCGATGCAGGCGGGAACTTGGGAGCGCGGCCGAAGCCGCCGTAGGCGGGCTCGAAGGTGCGCGCGATGCCGCGCTCGGCGTCCGCGAGCACGGCGGAGGTGAGAGGCTCGCGCGACGGCTGTACGCGCGAGGCGCTGCCGATCGCGTCGACCAGCGTGCGCGCCTGCCGTTGGATGTCGTCGCGGCGCTCCTTCCACGCCTGCGCCACCGCGAGCAGAAGCTGCGGGAAGGACGGCATCCCGTGCCGCGGCTCCGGCGGGAAGTACGTGCCCGCGTAGAACGGCTCCCCGGCCGGGGTCAGGAACACCGTCATCGGCCATCCGCCCTGGCCCGTCATCGCCACCGTCGCGTCCATGTAGAGCGCGTCGACGTCCGGGCGCTCCTCGCGGTCGACCTTCACGTTGACGAAATGCTCGTTCATCAGCGCGGCGGTGGCCGGGCTCTCGAACGACTCGTGGGCCATCACGTGGCACCAGTGACAGGCGCTGTAGCCGACGGAGAGCAGGATCGGCCGGTCCTCCGTCCGCGCGCGCTCGAGCGCCTCGTCCCCCCACGGGTACCAGTCGACCGGGTTGTCCGCGTGCTGGAGCAGGTACGGGCTGGTCTCTGCGGCGAGGCGGTTCACGCTCACACGGTACGTCGCCCGCCCATCTCCGCGCGCCGCAGGGCGCGAGCGCGTTCTCGACGACGGTCGCAGCGGCGGCCCTACTCCGAGGCCCTCGTCGCGGCGCGCCTGGCGCGCACGTGGCGGAAGATCTCGATCGCGGCGGCGAGCCCGACGGCGACGACGAACGCGAGCAGCAGCCCCTTCCACGGCTGGGCCTCGAACTGCCTGCCGCCGACGTACCCGAGCAGCACCGTGTAGTTGCCCCAGACGAGGCCGGCGATCACGTCGGCGACGATGAAGCGGCGCCACGGGAAGGCGTGGACGTAGCCGGACGAGAACGTCACCGCCGTCCTGCCGCCCGGGATGAACCGCGCGACGACGATCAGGTACGTGCCGCGCTCCTCGAGCTGGCGTTCGGCCCACTCGAAGCCCCTGCGCGACTTCTCGCCGCGGAAGACCCGCTTGACGGTGTGCTCTCCGAGCCACGAGCCGAGGAAGTAGGAGATGTTGTCGCCGACGATCGCCCCCGTCGTCGCGGCGGCGATCACGAGGAGGACGTCGAGGTCGCCGGATGCTGCGAGCACGCCGCCCGTGATCGCGAGCGTCTCGCTCGGGACGACCGGGAAGAACGCGTCGAGCATGGCGACGCCGAAGACGGCCGGGTAGCTCCACCAGGCGCCGGACACCCACTGCGTGAACTGTTCGAAGAGCGCGAGCACCGTCATGCCTGCGCCCCATCCTCGCAGACAGGCCGTCCGCGACGGCCGCATGGTGCAGCAGCGGGCGGACGCGAACGGCGATGATGGCTGCGTGCCGCACCATCCGCTGCATGGCGTTCGCGTGCTCGACGTGACGACGTCGATCGCGGGCCCCTACTGCGCCCAGATCCTCGCCGCGCTCGGCGCGGACGTGATCAAGGTCGAGCGCCCCGACACCGGCGACGACGGCCGTGCCTGGGGGCCGCCGTTCTGGCACGGCGAGAGCACGATGTTCCTGTCCGCGAACGCCGGCAAGCGCTCGCTCGCGCTGTCGCTGCGCGACCCGCGCGGGCGCGAGACGCTGCTGCGGCTCGCCGACGGCGCCGACGTCTTCCTCCAGAGCCTCCGCCCCGGCCTCGCCGGGGAGCTCGGCCTGGGGGTCGACGCCGTCCGCGCGCGCAACCCGCGCCTCGTCTACTGCTCGGTCGGCGCCTACGGCCGCGTCGGGCCGCTGAGCCGCGAGCCCGGCTACGACGCGCTCATGCAGGCCGCCGGCGGACTCATCTCGATCACCGGCGAGCCGGGACGGCCCGGGGTGCGCGTCGGCTCGTCGCTGATCGACCAGGGCACGGGGACGTGGGCGGCGCTCGGCGTGCTCGCGGCGCTGCTCGAGCGCGAGCGGACGGGCGCGGGCTCGGTCGTCGACGTCTCGCTCTACGAGACGGCTCTCGGCTACATCGGCTACCACCTCGCCGGCTACCTCGCCGACGGCACCGTGCCGCACGGCCAGGGAACCCGGTTCCCGATGGTCGCGCCCTACCAGGTGTTCCCGACGCGAGACGGCGCGCTCATGATCGCGGGCGGCAACGACCGACTCTTCGCCGCCCTCTGCGAGGCGGTCGGCATGCCGGAGCTCGTGGGCGACCCGCGGTTTCGCACGAATCCGCTGCGGGTCGAGCACCGTGACGAGCTGGCGGAGCTGCTCGAGGCGCGGCTGCGCAGCGCCGACAGCGCAGAGTGGCACGCGCGCCTCACCGCCGCCGGCGTGCCGGCCGCGCCCGTTGCCGACGTCGCGGACGTGGCACACGCTCCGCAGACCGAGGCGCTCGGGTTCCTGCAGCCGCTCCCGCACGCGACGATCCCCGACCTGCGCCTTCCCGCGCTCCCGCTGTCGTTCGACGGCGAGCGCGCCGTGCACCGGAGCGCACCTCCCGCAGTCGGCGAGCACACCGTCGAGGTGCTCGCCGAAGCGGGTTTCAACGACGACGAGATCGCGGCCCTGGCCGCGGAAGGAGTGATCAACCGATGAGCCATCTGTCCGCCTCGTTCAGCGCAACGATCCGCGTCCGCCTCGCGGACGCGCCGGGATCGTTCGCACGGCTCGCGAAGGCGATCGGCGAGGCGGGCGGCTCGCTCGGCGCCATCGACCTCGTCCGCGTCGAGACCTCGACGAAGGTGCGGGACGTCACGGTCGACGCGTCGGACAGCGAGCACCTCGAGCGGATCGTCGAGGCCGTGCGCGCGGTCGACGGCGTCGAGGTCGAGCGCGTCTCCGACCGCACGTTCCTCATGCACCTCGGCGGCAAGATCGAGATGCGCTCGAAGGTGCCCGTGAAGACGCGGGACGACCTGTCGATGGCGTACACGCCGGGCGTGGCGCGCATCTGCCAGGCGATCGCGGCCGACCGCGACTCGGCGTGGAACCTCACGATCAAGCAGAACACCGTCGCCGTCGTCTCCGACGGCACCGCGGTGCTCGGCCTCGGCGACATCGGCCCCGAGGCCGCGATGCCGGTGATGGAGGGGAAAGCCCTTCTGTTCAAGGAGTTCGGCGGCGTCGACGCGTGGCCGCTCTGCCTCGCCAGCAAGGACGTCGACGAGATCGTGTCCGCCGTGCGGGCGATCGCGCCCGGCTTCGGCGGCATCAACCTCGAGGACATCTCGGCACCGCGCTGCTTCGAGATCGAGCGGCGGCTGCGGGCCGAGCTCGACATCCCCGTCTTCCACGACGACCAGCACGGCACGGCCATCGTCGTGCTCGCGGCGCTGCTCAACGCCCTCCGCGTCGTCGGCAAGTCGATCGAGGAGATCAAGGTCGTGACGACCGGCGTCGGGGCAGCCGGCGTCGCCGTCACCGACATCCTCCTCAACGCGGGCGTTCGCGCCGTCGTCGGCTGCGACCACGAGGGCGCCATCTACCGCGGCCGTCCGGGGCTGAACGAGGTGAAGGCCTCCTACGCCGAGCGCACCAACCCGGACGGGGAGAGGGGCACGGCCGACGAGGTGCTCGCCGGCGCCGACGTCTATCTCGGCCTGTCGGTGCCGGGCGCCGTCTCGCGCGCGGGGATCGAGCGCATGGCGGACGGCGCGATCGTGTTCGCGATGGCCAATCCGACGCCCGAGATCGCCCCGGAGGGGCTGCCGCCCGGCAAGGTCGCCGTCGTCGCCACCGGGCGCTCCGACTACCCGAACCAGATCAACAACGTGCTGGCGTTCCCGGGCGTCTTCCGCGGCGCGCTCGACGTGCGCGCGAGCACGATCACCGAGGGGATGAAGGTGGCGGCGGGACATGCCATCTCCGCGGTGATCGCAGAGGACGAGCTCGGTCCCGAATACGTGATCCCGAGCGTGTTCAACCGGGACGTGGCGCCCGCGGTCGCCGCGGCGGTCGCCGACGCGGCCGAGCGCGACGGCGTCGCCAGGCGCTCTTCGCGGCCGCAGGCCGCGAAGAGCGCCTAGGGTCGGGCGTTCGGCGCAGCCGGACGCACGCTACTCGTAGTGCAGCGCCTCGAGCGGGTTCAGCTTTGCCGCCCGGCGGGCCGGGAAGATCGCGGCGAGGATGCCGACGGCGATCGCGGCGAGCGCGAAGATCACGACCTGGCCGGCCGGGAACGAGAACGCGATGAAATCGATGCGCGCGATCAGGAGCGCCGCGAGCACGAGGCCGAGCGCGATTCCGGTCACCCCGCCGATGAGCGCGGTGATCACGCTCTCGTGGCGGATCATGCGGCGCACCTGGCGCCGCGTCATCCCGACGGCACGCAGCATGCCGATCTCGCGCGTGCGCTCGAAGACGCTGAGGACGAGCGTGTTGACGATGCCGAACAGGCTCACGAGCACCGACAGCGCGAGCAGCACGTAGAGGATGTTGAGCACCGCGCCGAGGCCGGAGATCTGGTTGTCGATGAACGCCTCGCGCGTCTGCGCTTTCGCGTTCGGGAACGGCTTCAGCGCCAGCGCGAGCGCGGCGGCGTTCGCGTCGCTCTCGCCGCCGGAGGTCTTCACGAACGTGTACAGGTTCTTGGGTTGCGGGTTGCGGGCGTCCCAGGCGGCGGCCGAGATGGTCACGGGGCCGAACGGGGAGCCCCCCGTCGGCGGCTCGAAGACGCCCCTCACCGTGAACGTCCTGCGCACGCCGGTGACGAACGTGAGCGGCACCCGCGAGCCGATCGTGAGATCGTGCGCGTCGGCGTAGCCGTCGTCGACGAAGGCCCCGTCGTCGCCGAGCGAGGCGAGCACCTGCTGCGAGCCCTCCTTCCACGTGAGCGAGAGGACGTCCCTGGCGCCCGGATCGACAGCGGTCGCCGTGATCGTCTTCCCGAACGCCTGCGCCTCGCCCGTGCGGACGCTGCCGACGGCCGTCACGCCCGGCGCGCGCGACGCGGCCTGCGCCGCCGCGGTGGGGATCGGGGAGAAGTTGTTCTGGGCCGTGATCGCGTAGTCGGCGCTGAAGATGTCGTTGACGGAGCTGCGGAAGGTGTGGGTGATGCCGGCGGCGAGCGTGGCGACCAGCGTCACGAGCGCGAGCCCGATCATCAGCGCGGCCGCGGTCGACGCCGTGCGCTGCGGGTTCCGCCGCGCGTTGTCGCGTGCGAGCAGGCCCGCCGCGCTGCCGATCCTCGCCGCGGGCCAGCCGATCAGGCCCGAAAGCCCCGGGACGAAGCGGGCGGACAGCATCGCGACGCCGAAGAAGATGAGCAGTGTCCCGAAGCCCATGGACACGAGCACCTCGGTCGTCCCGAGGCCGGGGCCGAACAGCCCCCACACGAGCGCGGCGAAGCCCGCCGCCGTGAGCAGCGTCGCCCCGAGCGTGCGGAAGCGGGCGAAGCGACCGGCGGGCAGGGTGGCGCCCTCGCGCACGGCCGCGATCGGCGGCACCCGCGTCGCGCGCAGCGCCGGACGCAGGCTCGCGAGCAGCGTCACCACGACGCCCACGAGCAGGGCTGCGACTGCCGTGCGGCTCTGGAAGACGAGCCCGCTGTTGGGAAGCGTGAACCCGACCGCGTCGAAGAGCCTGAACAGCAGCCGCGCGAGCCCGAGGCCGAGAAAGAGGCCGGCGACGGACGCGAGCACGCCCACGACGAGCGCCTCGAGCACGATCGAGCCGAGCACCTGGCGCCGCGAGGCGCCGAGCGTCCGCAGCGTGGCGAACTCGCGCATGCGCTGGGCGATCGTGATCGACAGCGAGTTCGCGATCACGAACGAGCCGACGAAGAGGGCGATGCCGCCGAAGGCGAGCAGGAACTTCTGCAGGAACGAGATGAAGTCGTTCGTTCCCCTGGCGTCCTCCCGCGCCTGCGCGTCACCGCTGCGCACCTCGGTGCCGGCAGGGAGGATCGCCCGGATCTCGGCGATGAGCCGCGCGGGCGAGATGCCGTCCTTCGCCGCCACCCGGATCTGGTCGAGCTTGCCGGTCTTGCGAAACAGCCGCTGCGCGGTGGCAAGGTCGAAGCCGGCGAGCGTCGCGCCGCCGATCGTCGACACCGAGCCGAACCTGACGAGCCCGGAGATGCGCAGCGTCTGCGCAGGCCCCTCTGCCTGCACGCGGATCCGGCGGCCGACGGCGAGATGCTTCTTCGATGCCGTGGCGACGTCGACGACGACCTCGCCCGCCTGCGGCCACGTTCCGTCCTCGAGGGTCAGCGAGTTGAACTCCGGCTTGCCGGGGTCGACGGAGAAGCCGAGGTTGGGGGCGCCGCCGAAGACGATCGCCTTGCCGTCCGCGCCGATCAGCTGCGCCTCGCCGGCGACACCGCCGATCGCGGCGGCGACGTCGGGGAGCGCCTTCACGCGCTCGAGCAGCGACTCGTCGAACGGCGCCTCCACCGACCCGGAGCCGCCCTGCACGTCGAAGGCGGACTTCGGCGTGATCGTCGCGTCCGTGCCGCGGTAGACCTCGCTGAAGATGGCGTCGAACGCCTTCGAGATCGAGTCGGTGAGCACGTAGGTGCCGCTCACCATGGCGACGCCGAGCACGATCGCGACCGCCGTCAGCGACGTGCGCAGCTTGCGGCCGGCCAGCCCCTTGAGGGCCAAGCGGATCACCGGCCGTCGAGCTCCTCCATCGCGAGCAGGATCTCGTGCGCGGCCGAGCGAGGCATCTCGCGCACGATGCGGCCGTCGGCGAGGAACAGCACGCGGTCGGCCATCGCGGCGGCGCGCGCGTCGTGCGTCACCATCACCGTCGTCTGGCCGAAGTCGTCGACCGAGGAGCGAAGCAGCTCGAGGATCTCGTGCGACGTCGTCGAGTCGAGGTTCCCGGTCGGCTCGTCGGCGAACACGACCGTCGGCCGCGACACGAGCGCGCGGGCGATCGCGACGCGCTGCTGCTGGCCGCCGGAAAGCTCGGCGGGACGGTGCCTGAGGCGATCTCCGAGGCCGACGCGCGCGATCAGCTCGCGCAGCCATTCACGGTCGGGCTTCTCGCCCGCGATCGTGAGCGGCAGGACGAGGTTCTCCTCGGCGTCGAGCATCGGCAGCAGGTTGAAGAACTGGAAGACGAAGCCGATGTGCTCGCGACGCAGCTTCGTGAGGTCGTCGTCGCCGAGGCTCGTGATCTCGGTGCCCGCGATCGTGACGTTGCCCGAGGTCGCCTTGTCGAGTCCGGCGAGGATGTGCATCAGCGTCGACTTGCCGGAGCCCGACGGTCCCATCACCGCGGTCAGCTTGCCGTGCTCGATCTCCACCGAGACGCCGCGTAGCGCGTCGACGGCGCTGTCGCCCTCTCCGAATCGCCTCGTCAGATCGCGGGCGACGACGACCGCGAAGCGGTTTCCGTCCACCATCGAACCTCCTTGCCGCCCGGCGCGCCGACCGCAACCGGCTGTCCCGAGACCCTAGCCGGTGCGAGCCCGCAGGCGATGCCGTTCTGCCGCCGGCTCAACCTGGAGGCCGGGCCGGCCGATAGGGACAAGATGAGCGGCGAGGCGCAAGCCGGAGATCACCGGCACGGCGACGGGCAGGGCCGTCCGGGCGCGCTGTCGGCGCGGGCGGCGGAGGGTCTCGTCGCCGTGCTCGAGGTGGCGGCGCGGGAGGCGTCGCTGACGCGGACGCTCGTCACGCTCGCGCGGGTCGCGGCGCAGACGTGCGACGCCGACCGCTGCTCGATCTGGCTCAGGGAGGACGACGACGTGTTCGTCCCCGTGATGTCGCAGTTCGCCGACGGGCGCGAGGACGCGGAGATGTGGAGGATGTTCCTCGAGTTCTCGGCCGCGGCTCCGTTCCTCCACGAGGCGATCCGGCGCGGCGCCGCCGTCGCCTGCGACGAGACGCCGGACGACTACTTCGGCGCCGAATGGATGGAGTCGTTCGGTATCCGCTCCGCGATCTGCGTTCCCCTGAGCACCGCCGGGAGCGTCGTCGGCGCGTTCGTGGTCGACCGCATGACGGTGCGTCCCTTCTCGTCGGCGGAGTGCCGCCTCGTCGAGGCGTTCTCCTTCCAGGCCGCGCTGATCCTCGAGTCCGCCCGGCATCTCGACCGGCAGCGCCGCAGCCGCCGGGCCGCCGAGGCGCTCGAGCGGGCGGCGATGTCGCTCGGGAAGCATCTCGAGGAAGGCGATCTGCTGCAGACGCTCGTCGCCGAGGCAAGGAACGCTCTCGGGGCGGAGGTCGCGCTTCTCTTCCAGCTCGAGCCGCGCGCGGAGAAGATCTCCCGGGTGTTCGCGAGCCCGGCGGAGGACACCGGCGCCGTGCCGGCGCCGTCCGGGCCCGACGTCGGCGGTGATGCCCTCCGCGAGCTGCTCCTCGCCGTACGCGAGCCGCTCGTCGCCGACGGCGGCGACGACTCGGGCGCCGAGCTCGCCCGCCTGCTCGGGCTGAACAGCTGCATCGCCGTGCCGGTCGGATCCCGCGGGGAGCTCGAGGGCGTGCTCGTCTGCGGCGAGGTGGCGTCCTGCCGCCGCTACGAGCCCGAAGAGCGGGAGCTCGTCCGCGCGCTTGCCGCCCACGCGGGCGCCGCGATCGACAACGCCCTTCTCTACCGCCGCGCCGTCGACGCCTCCCGTCGCGACCCGCTCACCGACATCGGCAACCGCCGTGCCTTCGAGGAGGAGCTCGAGCGCGAGCTCGCACGGGCACGGCGCTACGGGCACCCGCTCAGCGTCGTGCTCGTCGACCTCGACAACCTGAAGGAGATCAACGACGGCTGGGGTCACCAGACCGGCGACAGCGTGCTGCGGCGGATCGCCGGCATCCTCGCCGCCGGGCTGCGGGAGGGCGACCACGCCTTCAGGATCGGCGGTGACGAGTTCGCGCTCGTCCTGCCCGAGACGCCGGCGGCAGCGGCCGCGATTCTCGCCGACCGCCTGCGCCTTGCGGCCGCGCGCACCTCGTTCGGCATCCAGGACATGCGCGTCTCGATCAGCGCGGGCATCAGCGCCTTCCCCGCCCACGCCAGCGCCGCCGAGACCCTCATCCGCCTCGCCGACAGGGCGCTGTACGAGACGAAGGCCGGTGGCAGGAACGCCGTCGCCGTCTCCCGCCTGGGGGCGGGTGAGACGGCGCCCGGCGAGCGCTTCGGGGTCGATCTCGGACGCGTGCTCGCCGAGGGCAGCCTCGTCGCCGCCTACCAGCCGATCGTCGAGCTGCCGACCTCCCGCATCGTGGGGTACGAGGCGCTCTGCCGGCTCGACCCTGCGGCGGGCGAGGTACCGACCCCGATGCTCTTCCGCGCCGCCCACGCGCTCGGTCTCTCGGTCGAGCTGGAACGGCTCTGCACCTCGGTCGCCGCCGGCGGCGCGCGCGACCTGCCGGAGGACGCCACCCTTTTCCTCAACATCTCGCCCGCCGTGCTCGAATCGCCCGCGTTCTCGGTCGAGAGCGTCGTCGCCGCACTCGAGAGCGCCGGCATCGACGCCCACCGAGCAGTGCTGGAGGTCACCGAGCAGCACCGTGTTCCCGACTCGGGAGCTCTCGCCTACGCGCTGCGCGCCTGCCGCGAGGCGGGATTCGGGATCGCCGTCGACGACCTCGGTGCCGGGCCCGCCGACCTCGAGCTGCTCGGTCGCTTCGACTTCGACTACGCGAAGATCGACATCGTCTACGTGCAGGGCGCCGGCGCCTCGCCGGCGCGGAGGCGGCTCCTCGCCGGGCTCCGGCTGCTCGCGGCAGAGACCGGCGCTCAGGTCATCGCGGAGGGGGTCGAGACCGAGGACGACCTCACGACCGTGGCCGAGCTCGGCTTCTGGGCGGCACAGGGCTACGCGCTCGCATCCCCGAGCCCCCGGGTCGCTCGGCCCGCCGGCTGTGGAGCCCCGAGTCCGCCTCACAGCGGCGTTGCGACGGTCGAGACCTGACGGCATGCCACGCTTCCGCCCACGCAGCGGACGCCTCGGAGGCGCGGCGACGCCGCCTACCGCATGAGGCGCGACGCCTCGGCGAGCACCTCGCCGAGGATGCCGACGATCTCGTCCATCTCCCGCTCCCCCGCGACGAGCGGCGGGGAGATCTGGACGACCGGGTCGCCGCGGTCGTCCTGGCGGCAGATCAGCCCGGCGTCGAAGAGGGCGTTGGAGAGGAACCCGCGCAGCAGCGACTCGCACTCGTCGTCGTCGAAGGTCTCCCGCTTCTCCTTGTCCTTCACGAGCTCGAGCGCGTAGAAGAAGCCCGTGCCGCGCACGTCGCCGACGATGTCGAGGTCGAGCAGCGTCTCGAGCTTGGCGCGGAACACGTCCTGCGTATCGCGCACATGCTCGACGATGCGCTCGCGCTTCATGATCTCGATGTTCTTGAGCGCGATCGCGCACATGACGGGGTGGCCGCCGAAGGTGACGCCGTGCGCGTACATCGACGTGGAGTCGAGGAACGGCTCCATGACGCGATCCGTGGCGATCACGGCGCCGATCGGGCCGTACGAGGACGAGAGACCCTTGGCCGACGTGATGATGTCGGGCCGGATGTCGTAGCGCTCCGAGCCGAACCATGCGCCGAGGCGGCCGAAGCCGGTGATCACCTCGTCGGCCGAGAGCAGGATGTCGTACCTGTCGCAGACGGCGCGCACGCCCTGCCAGTAGCCGGCGGGCGGGGTGAGGCAGCCGCCCGCGTTCTGGACCGGCTCCATGTGCACGAGGCAGACCGTCTCCGGCCCCATCGAGACGATCGCCTGCTCGAGGTCGTCGAGCAGGAGCTGCGTGAACTCCGCCTCGCTCTCGCCGGCGGGCCGGTGATAGCGGTTCGTGTTGCGGACATGGCGCACCTCGGGCACGAGCGGCTCGAACGGCGTGCGCAGCGCCGGGATGCCGTTGATCGAGAGCGCTCCCATCGTCGTGCCGTGGTAGGCGATGTGGCGGGCGATCGCCTTGTAGCGGCGGGAGCTCGGCGGCCGCTTCTCGCCGCGGGCGGCGTAGTACTGCCGGGCGAGCTTCCAGGCCGATTCGACCGCCTCGGAGCCCCCGGAGACGAAGAACACGCGATTGAGGTCGCCGGGCGCGAGCGAGGCGACCTCGGCGGCCAGCTCGATCGCCTTCGGGTGCGCGTACGACCAGTTCGTGTAGAACGGCAGCTCGCGCATCTGCTCGAGCGCAGCGCGGCCGATCTCCTCGCCGTAGCCGTAGCCGATGTTGACGGAGAAGAGGCCGGCAAGCGCGTCGAGGTAGCGCTTGCCGTTCGCGTCCTCGAGGTAGCAGCCGTCGCCGCGGACGATGATCGGCACGTCGGCGGCCGCATACCCGCCCATGCGGGTGAAGTGCATCCACAGGTGGTCCCTGGCGAGCTGCTGCAGGTCGCGGGCGGGCGTGGGCACGGCTCAGCGCTCCGATGCGGCGCGTGTCGCGGGGACGACGGTCAGGACCGGCTCCTGCCCCCGGCGCGAGCGCCTGTTCTCGAGGATGACGTTGCCGATCATGACGGCGACCGCGACGAGGAAGATGGCGCTCGCGACGACGTTGATCTGCGGGGGCACGGAGACGCGCGCGGCGCCCCAGATGAGCAGCGGGAAGGTCGTGGTCGAGCCGGCGTTGAAGTACGTGATGACGAAGTCGTCGATCGAGAGCGCGAACCCGAGCAGCGCGGCGCTGAGGATCGCGGGCGCGAGCAGCGGCAGCGTCACCTTGCGGAACGTCACCCATTCGTCGGCGCCGAGGTCCATCGCGGCTTCCTCGAGGTGGCGGTCGAAGCCGATCAGCCGCGCCTTCACGGTGACGACGACGTAGCTGACGATGAACATGACGTGGGCGATGAAGATGGTGGCGAAGCCGAGCGCGACCTGGAGGTTGATGAACAGCGTCAGCAGCGACGCGCCCAGCACGATCTCGGGCGTCGACATCGGCAGGAAGATGACGACGTTCGTCGCCCCGCGGCCGCGGAAGTCGTGGCGCACGAGCGCGAGCGCGATCAGCGTTCCGAGTGCCGTCGCGACGAGCGTCGAGATGAGCCCGATCTCGAGCGAGGTGACGATCGCGTCGCGCAGTCCCGGAACGGCGTCCCAGTGCACCCAGTTGTCGAGCGTGAAGCCCTGCCAGACGTAGTTGAAGCGTCCCCGGGGAGAGTTGAGGGAGAAGAGGATCACGACCGCGATCGGCAGCAGCAGGTACGCGAAGGCGAGCATCGCGTACCCGGTCAGCAGGTGGCGGCGCAGCCACTTCATCCGGTCAGCTTCTCCGTGCCGACGACCTTCGCATACAGGGCGAGCGCGACGAGGATCAGCGCCATCAGGATGAACGACAGCGCTGCCGCGGACGGGTAGTCGATCTGCTCGAGGTACTGCGACTGGATCACGTTCCCGATCATCTTCTGGTTCGGCGTGCCGAGGAGCTGCGCGTTGATGAAGTCGCCGGCGGCGGGGATGAACGTGAGCAGCGTGCCCGCCACGATGCCCGGCGCCGACAGCGGCAGCGTCACGCGCACGAACGCCGCACGCTTGCTCGCGTAGAGATCCTCGGCCGCCTCGAGCAGGCGCGGGTCGATCTGCTCGAGCGAGACGTAGAGCGGCAGCGCCATGAACGGCAGGAAGTTGTAGGTGATGCCGGCGACGACGGCGACGGCCGTGGCGAGCAGCCGCCCGTCGGGTCCGAGTATGTGCACGTCGCGCAGGACGCGCACGACCGGCCCCTCGTCGGCGAGGATGTTCAGCCACGCGAGCGTGCGCACGAGGTACGAGACGAAGAACGGGGCGACGATGAAGACGAGGAAGAGGTTCTTCCAGCGTCCACCGCGGAACGCGATCCAGTAGACGAGCGGGTAGGCGATCGCCAGGCACAGCACGGTCGCGATGCCCGCGTAGAGGAACGAGCGCGCGAACTGGGGGCCGTACGTGCCGACGGCGTCGCCGTAGTTCGAGAACGCCCAGCTGAACGAGTACCCGTTGAGGAACGAGCCCGACTGCAGCGACTGGTAGCCGAGGAAGCCGAGCGGGACGAGGAAGAACACCGCGAGCCAGGCGAGACCCGGCAGCAGCAGGAGCGTCGGGGCGAGCCAGCGATAGCGGTGGAAGACGGTCATGGGTGGAAGCTTGCGCCGGGAGGCTCGCGGGCCTCCCGGCGCTCGCGGTCGCTCAGGCGCCGAGCACCTTCTGCCAGCGGGCCTGGTAGTCGTCGTTCTGGAGCGCTTCCGCGTCGAACTGATGAACCTGCGAGAGCATGTCGTCGGTCGGGAAGATGAGCGCGTTCTTCGCCGTCTCCGGGTCGGTCTTGGCAAGCTCCTCGCGCGCGCCCTTGACGGGGGTGACGTAGTTGACGTAGGCGGCGATCCGGGCGGCGATCTTCGGGTCGTAGACGAAGTTCATGTACGTCGACGCCGTGGGCGCGCTGCCGCCCTGCGGGATCAGCATGTTGTCGGTCCAGATCATGCCGCCCTTCTCCGGGATCGCCCACTTCAGCTTGGGGTTGTCGGCGAGCAGCTGGACGACGTCGCCCGACCAGGCGACGGCGGCCGCGATGTCGCCCTTCGTGAGCGGCTGCGCGTAGTCGTTGCCGGTGAACTGGCGGATCTGCCCGCTGTCGACGGCCTTCTGGATCGTCGCCAGCGCGCGCGCGAAGCTCTCCTCCGTGACCTTGGACGGGTCGTCGCCGTTCGACAGCATCGTGAGCCCGATGCTGTCGGCGAACTCGGAGAGCACCGTCACCTTGCCCTTCAGCTTCGGGTCGTTGAAGAGCTGGTCGACCGAGGTGACGGGGCCGGTGACGTCCTCGTTCCAGGCGATCCCCGTCATTCCCGACTGCCACGGCAGCGAATAGGAGCGGTCGGGGTCGAAGGGCGGGCTCGCCTGCGCGTCGACGAGGTTCCCGATGTTCGGGATCCTGTCCCTGTCGAGCTTCTCGAGCCACCCCTTCTTGATGAGCAGCGCCGGGAACCGCGAGCTGTCGGTCATCACGATGAGGTCGCGGTCGATGCCGCGCCCCTGGCCGAGCGGGCCCTGGATCTTGGCGAAGTAGGTCGCGTTGTCGTTGATGTCCTCGAAGTAGTCGACCTTGATGCCGGTCTCCTTCGTGAACGCGTCGAGCGTCGGATGCTTCTTCGTCTTCTCGTCGACGTCGATGTAGAGCGGCCAGTTCGAGAACCGCAGCACGTCGTTGAGCTGGCCGCCGCCACCGCCCCCACCGCCGCCGCAGGCGGCGAGCAGGCCGGGGAGCGACAGGAGCGTGACGCCGGCGGCGCCACGCTGGACGAGTTGCCTGCGCGTGATTCGGGCTGTCATTCGGATATCCCCTCTCCTCGATCGACGACGAAACTCGACTCCGGGCTCCAGCTCACGGTGACCTCCGCGCCCGGAGCCGGCACGAGACCACCCGTCTCGCTGTTCTGGTGGAAGACGGAGATGTCGCCCGCCCGCGTGGCGACGACGATCTGCGTGGCGACCCCGATGTAGGCGCTCTCGCGGATCGTGCCGGACAGCGTGTTGGCGCTCCCCTCCCCGATGCGCACCTTCTCGGGGCGGACGCCGACGGCCACGCTGCCGCTCGTGCCCGCGGTGTCGACGGCGATCAGCGTCCCGTCCTCGAGCCTGACCGCGCCCGGCCCCTCCACCCGCCCGCGCAGGAGGTTGGACGTGCCGAGGAAGTTGGCGACGAACGCGGTGCGCGGCCGCTCGTAGAGATCCGCCGGGCTGCCGAGCTGCTCGATGCGCCCGAGGTTCATGACCGCGATCGTGTCCGCCATCGTCATCGCCTCCTCCTGGTCGTGCGTGACGTGGACGAACGTGATGCCGACGTCGCTCTGGATCCGCTTCAGCTCGAGCTGCATCTGCTTGCGCAGCTTCAGGTCGAGGGCGCCGAGCGGCTCGTCGAGCAGCAGCACGCGCGGGCTGTTGACGAGCGCGCGCGCGAGGGCGACGCGCTGCTGCTGGCCGCCGGAGAGCTGCTTCGGCTTGCGGCTCTCGCGGCCGGCGAGGTCGACGAGCTCGAGCATCTCGAGCACGCGACGCCTGCGCTCGGCCCTGTCCACGCCCCTGCGCTCGAGGCCGAAGGCGACGTTGTCGAACACGGTCATGTGGGGGAACAGGGCATAGCTCTGGAACACCGTGTTGACGTCGCGCCTGTACGGCGGCAGGCCGACGACGTCGCTGTCGCCGAGGAAGATCGCGCCTTCCGTGGGCTCCTCGAAGCCGCCGATCATGCGCAGCGTCGTCGTCTTGCCGCAGCCCGACGGGCCGAGCATGGCGAAGAAGGAGCCGTGCGGGATCTCGAGCGAGATGCCGTCGACGGCGACCGTCTCGTCGAAGCGCTTGACGACCCGCTCGAGGCGGACGTCGCTCGGAGCCGCCGCCGTCACCGGCGTCTCCCGCCGCGTGCTGTCACGTCGTTCACGACACCTCCTGGGCAGGGGGCTCGTGCAGGCGCGCCCCCCAGTCGTAGAGCTGCTTCCACAGCTCGAGGTAGAGGAAGCTCTCGGTCGTGACGACGTCGTCGAGCGACCGGATCCGGTTCGTCACGTCGAGAAGCGCCCGCCGGTCGGCGCAGACGAGCTCGACGAGGATGTCGAACTGCCCGGCGGTGACGACGACGTAGTCGGCCTCGTCCCAGCGGGCGACCTCGTCGGCGACGCGCTCCGGCGGCCCCGCCGTGCGGATGCCGACCATCGCCTGCGCCTCGAAGCCGAGACCGAGCGGGTTGGTGACGCCGGTGACCTGCAGGATGTTGTCCTCGCACAGCCGCGCGTAGCGGGCGCGGATCGTCGCCTCGGAGACGCCGAGCCCGGCGGCGATGCGGCGAAACGGCTCGCGCCCGTTGCGCTGCAGCGCCTCGATGATGCCCTTGTCGACGGCGTCGATGCGGCGCGGTCGCCGCACGGGGCCGCGCGCGGGCGGTGCGGGCACGGGCTCGGTGAGGCGGTTGCTGCGCAATGCGAGGTGTTTCCTACCATCAATCGCGCAACGCGTCAATGCAGAGGCGGCGGTTGCCGACGATGCGAGGGCGCGCGTGCCGCGGTCAGGCCAGCTTCACGCAGACGTGCTTGATGCGCGTGTACTCCTCCATCGAGTACATGGACATGTCCTTGCCGTACCCGGATTCCTTGAAGCCGCCGTGCGGCATCTCCGAGGTGAGCGGGAACAGGTGCTCGTTGATCCACACGCACCCGAAGTCGAGCCTGGCGGCGACCTTCATCGCGCGACCGACGTTCTCGGAGAAGACCGACGACGCGAGGCCGTAGCGCACGTCGTTCGCCATCCGGATCGCCTCCTCGTCGGAGCCGAAGCGCTGAACGGTGACGACCGGCCCGAACACCTCGTTCTGGACGATCTCGCTGTCCTGCGCGACGTCCGCGATCAGCGTCGGCGAGACGAAGAAGCCGCGGTCGCCCGGCGTCGAGCCCCCCGTGAGCACGGTCGCCCTCGCATCGGCGGCGCGCTCGATGAAGCCGAGCACGCGCTGCTGCTGCTCGGCCGAGATCACCGGCCCCATCCCGATCTCGTCGTCCGTCGCCGGGTCGCCGACGCTCATCGACTCGATCGCGGCGACGGCGGCGCCGACGACGTCGTCGTAGATGCGCTCGCTGACGAGGATGCGCGACGACGCCGTGCAGTCCTGGCCGGAGTTGAAGTAGCCGCCGATCTTGATCGCCTCGGCGACGGCGGCCGGGTCGGCGTCGTCGAGCACGACCATCGGCGCCTTGCCGCCGAGCTCGAGGTGCACGCGCTTGACCGTGTCGGCGGCGTTCTTCGCGATCAGCTTCCCCGTCGCCGTGTCCCCCGTCAGCGAGACGAGGCGGATCGACGGGTGCCGCACGAGCCGGTCGCCCACGGGGACGCCGTCCCCGGTGACGACCTGCAGCACGCCCGGCGGCAGCACCTCCTGGGCGAGCTCGACGAAGCGCAGCGTCGTCAGCGGCGTCTGCTCGGCCGGCTTGACGATCTGGACGTTGCCGGCGGCGAGCGCCGGCCCCAGCTTCCACATCACCATGAACAGCGGGTAGTTCCACGGCGCGATGCCTGCGACGATGCCGAGCGGCTCGCGGCGCACCATGGACGTGTAGCCCTCGACGTACTCGGCGGCGGCCTTGCCTTCGAGATTGCGGGCCGCGCCGGCGAAGAAGCGGAGGTTGTCGACCATCAGCGGAGGCTCGTCGCGCGCGACCCACCACGGCTTGCCGACGTTGAGGGACTCGAGCCGGGCCAGCTCGTCCGCGTTCTCCTCGATCACGTTCGCCAGCCGCAGCAGCAGCTCCATGCGGTCCTTCGGCGTCCTCTCCCGCCACGTCTCCCACGCCTTCTCGGCGGCGGCGACCGCGCGGTCGACGTCCTCCGCCGTCCCCCTCGGCACCTCGGCGATGACCTCGCCCGTGGCCGGATTCAGGATTTCCATCGTCTCGCCGGACACCGAGTCGACGAACTCGCCGCCGATGAACATCTTGCGCCGCATCACGGAAACGCCCATGGCTCTCATCCTCCGGGGTGGGAATTCGGCGCGAGCCTAGCAGCGGCGGCTCGGGCTCACGGAGCGGTCCTGACCGTGCGATCAGGTAGAACCCCCACATGAGGATCCTCGTCGTCGGGACGGGTGGCGTCGGCTCCGCGTTCGCGCGCATCGCCCAGCGCCGCGCGTTCTTCGCGCACTGCGCGCTCGCCGACTACGACGCCGAGCGTGCCCGCGCGCTCGTCGCCGGCCTCGACGACGGGCGCTTCTCCGCGCACCGGATCGACGCCTCGAGCAAGGACGCCGTCGTCGCGCTGATCCGCGAGACCGGAGCCGACCACGTCCTCAACGCGGTCGACCCGGTCTTCGATGTCCCCGTCTTCGACGCCTGCCTCGAGGCGCGGGTCGCCTACCTCGACATGGCGATGACGCTGTCCGAGCCGCACCCGGAGCGCCCGTACGAGAAGACGGGCGTCAAGCTCGGCGACTACCAGTTCGAGCGAGACGCGGCGTGGCGGGACGCGAGGCTGCTCGCCCTCGTCGGCATCGGCGTCGAGCCGGGCGCCGCCGACGTCTTCGCGCGCTACGCCGCCGACGAGCTCTTCTCGGAGATCGACGAGATCGGCGTCCGCGACGGGGCGAACCTCGAGGTCGAGGGCTACGACTTCGCGCCGACGTTCTCGATCTGGACGACGATCGAGGAGTGCCTCAATCCGCCGGTGATCTGGGAGAAGGGGCGCGGCTGGTTCACGACGGAGCCGTTCTCGGAGCCCGAGGTGTTCGACTTCCCCGAGGGCATCGGTCCCGTCGAGTGCGTGAACGTCGAGCACGAGGAGGTGCTGCTCGTGCCGCGCTTCATCGACTGCAGGCGGGTGACGTTCAAGTACGGCCTCGGCGACGAGTTCATCGACGTCCTGAAGACCCTCCACAAGCTCGGCCTCGACGCGACGGCGAAGATCGACGTGAAGGGCGTCGCCGTCGCCCCCCGCGACGTCGTCGCCGCCGCCCTGCCGGACCCGGCGACGCTCGGCGACCGCATGACCGGCAAGACCTGCGCCGGGACGCTCGTGACGGGCCGCGGGAAGGACGGGGCGCCGCGGAAGGTCTACCTCTACCACGTCGCCGACAACGAGACGACGATGCGGGAGTACGGCTCGCAGGCGGTCGTGTGGCAGACGGCGATCAACCCGGTCGCGGCGCTCGAGCTGCTCGCCGAGGGCGCATGGGCGGGAGCCGGCGTGCTCGGGCCCGAGGCGTTCCCGCCCAAGCCCTTCCTCGACAAGCTCGCCGCGCTCGGCGCGCCGCACGGCATGCTCGAGCTCGATCCCGACGCCTGAGCGCGCCGCGCGCGGACGCGCCCGGCCCTTCCGTGGGGGGCGGGAACCTGCGAGGATCGGGGCATGGCACACGTGAGGCTGCGCGCCCCGCTCTCCGAGCTCGCCGGCGGCAGCGAGCACGAGCTGGCCGGCGCGACGGTGCTCGAGGTGCTCGAAGAGCTCGAGCGTGCCCATCCTGCCGTGGCCGGCTGGATGCTCGACGAGACGCGGCGTATCCGCCTGCACGTGAACGTCTACGTCAACGGTCAACGTGCGCAGGAGGAGGCGACCGTCGCGCCGTCGGATCGCATCCACGTCCTCCCGTCGATCACGGGAGGAGCCTCGTGACACAGCTGCTCGTCGGGACGCGCAAAGGCCTCTTCGCGCTCGACGGCGACGGCACGGGCCCGTTCGAGGTCACGGCACGGGCCTTCGCCGGCGAGTCGGTCGAGTATGCGATGCGGGACCAGCGCACGGGCCGCTACCTCGCGTCCGTCAGCTCGTGGTTCTACGGCCCCCGGATCTGGTTCGCGGACGACCCGGCCGGCGAGTGGGAGCAGGCGGAGGGCCTCGCGCTGCCCGAGGGCGAGGAGCAGGCGCTCGCGCGCATCTGGGTGATCGCCGCGGGAGAGCAGGACGGCCTCCTCTACTGCGGCGGCGACCCCGGCGCCCTGTTCGAGAGCCGCGACGGCGGCTCGACCTGGCGGCTGAACCGCGGCCTCTGGGACCATCCGACCCGGCCCGACTGGACGCCGGGCGGCGGCGGGCTCTGCCTGCACACGATCGTGCCGTGGCCCGGCGACGCGAGCAGGCTGATGGTCGCGGTGTCGGCGGTCGGCGTCTGGCTCTCCGACGACGCGGGAACGACGTGGCGGCACTCGAACACCGGCATCGTCCCCGAGTACCTGCCGGAGGAGGCGCGGGACACCCCGATCCAGCACTGCGTGCACCACGTGCGCCGATCGCCGGCACGGCCCGAGCGGCTCTTCATGCAGTTCCACGGCGGGATCTACCGCTCCGACGACGCGGGTGAGACGTGGCTCGACGTCGGCGACGGGCTCGGCTCCGACTTCGGCTTCCCGATCGTCGTCGACCCGGCCGACCCGGATTCCGCCTACGTGATCCCGCTCGACGGCGCCGGCGACCGTGTCACGCCGGGCGGCAGGGTGGCCGTATACGAGACGCGTGACGGCGGCGGCAGCTGGCGCGCCCGCACGGAAGGGCTGCCGCAGGAGAACGCCTACCTGACCGTGCTCCGCGAGGCGTTCGACTGCGCGGGCGCCGGCCCCACGCTCGAGCTCTACTTCGGCTCGACGTCCGGCGACGTGTTCGGCTCGGCCGACGCGGGTGCGTCCTGGTTCCCGGTCGCGGAGCACCTCCCGCCGGTCTACTCGGTACGGACGGCCCGCTAGCGGGATCCGGGTCGGGCGCCCTCGTCGACCAGCGACGCGGCCTCCTCCGCCCTCCTACTCCTCGAGGCCCATGCTGTCGACCCTGGCGGGCCTGATGCGGACGATGACGCGCACCTCCTCCGGGGTGCGGAACGGGTAGCTGTCCGCGCCGAGGTACTTCTTCGCAAGCTTGTCGATGTGGGCGTCGGCGCCCTCGTCGACGAGCTCTGCGGTGCCCGTCACGGCAAGCCAGCGGTACGCGTTCTGCGGGTCGACGACCACGAGAGAGAGCCGCGGGTCGCGCAGGATGTTCCTCTCCTTCGCCCTCCCGCGCGCCGTGTTGAAGCTGACGCTGTCGCCGTCGGCGTCGACCCAGACGACGGTCGAGTGCGGCGAGCCGTCGGCGCGCAGCGTGGTCGCCACGCCGACGAAGGCGTTGTCCTGCAGGAATGCGGTCTGAGCGTGCGAGAGCCGTGCCACTGGGGTCTCCTCCCGTAGGGCTTGTCGTGCTGGTCCTTCGCTGGAACGACGGACGGCGCTGTCTTCTTCCCGTGAGCTGCGTGCCGGCTGCGGGGTCGCCTGCGCGAACCTCACCCGACGGTCGTCGGGATGCCCGTGATCTCGCCGGCGGCGATCTTCCGCTCCACCGCGCGGACGGCGTCGAGATCGGCCCTGGCCGCCTCGGGGCTCGGCCTGCCGAGTCCGACCCCCTCCTGGTCGAGGCCGAAGACGGCGTTGCTGCCGCCGCTGAAGGTGCCGTCCTGCACGGCCTTGATCGTCAGGAAGACGGCCGCGTCGACGCCCTTGAGGGCGCTCGTGAGCACATGCGGGCCGAGGAACGACTGGTCGGCGTCGACGCCGATGCCCCACACCTTGCGATCCCTGGCCGCCGACAGCGCGCCGAGCCCGCATCCTCCGGCGACCTGGAAGACGACCTTCGAGCCGGCCGCGATCTGGTTGAGCGCGATCTCCTTGCACTTGGCCTGGTCGTCCCAGTCCTGGGAGTAGTCCCATCGCACCTTCGTGCCCGGCACCGCGGCCTCGGCTCCGGCACGGTAGCCGGCGATGAAGCGATCGACGGGGGGCTCCTTGAAGCCGCCGACGGCGCTGATCGTGTCGGCGCTCTCCCGCCTGGCGGCGAGCGCGGCGAGGTAGCCGACGAGATAGCCGACCTGCTCCTCCCGGAACAGCAGGCCGCGCACGTTGGCAGGGGCGCCCTTCAGGGATGCCTGGTCGACGTCGACGATGGCGAACTTCACGTTCGGGAACTTCGTCGCCGCGGTCGCGATCGCGGCGCCCTGCGCGAAGCCGACGCCGACGACGAGGTCGTAGCCCTGCCGCGCGAGCGTCGACATGTTCGGCACGTAGTCGGCCGCCGACGTGGACTCGATCACCCGTCCGCGCACGCCGAGCTCGCGCTCCGCGCGCTCGAGGCCCTTGAAGGCGAGCTCGTTGAAGCCGTTGTCGTTGAGCTGGCCGAGGTCGGTGATCAGCCCGACCTTCAGCGCCGAGGGCGCGGGCGCCGTCTGCGCGTCGGGCGCGGACGTGCCGCCGCCGCCGCAACCGGCGGCCAGCAGTGCGAGCGCCGCCGCGACGGCGAGAACGGCGGTGATGCGAATCGTCCGCATTGTCATCGGGCGCGCCTTTCGCTAGTTTTAGCCTATGAGTCAAAAACTTGAGGGGCAGTCTACCAGACCGACACAGGTGACCCTCGCGGTCGTGTTGCAGGTTCGGGACGCGTCGCTGCAGGTGCTGCTGTGGCAGCGCGCGCGCGATCCGTACGCCGGTGCGTGGGCGCTGCCCGGCGGCGTGCTCGCGCCCGGCGAGACGCTCGAGGCGTCGATCCTGCGCCACCTGACGACGAAGGTCGACGTGCGCGAGGTCGCGCACCTCGAGCAGGTGGCGACCTATGGCGACCCCGGCCGCAACCCCGTCGGGTGGGAGATCGCAACCGCCTACCTGGGGCTCGTCCCTCTCGGCGTCGACCCGGACGTGCCCGACGACACGCGCTGGCACCCCGTCGGCGCCCTCCCCCCCACCGCCTTCGATCACGGCGCCATCGTGCTCGCGGCGTGCGAGCGGCTGCGCGCGAAGCTGTCGTACTCGAACGCCGGCTTCGCGCTCGCGCCGGGGACGTTCACGCTCGCCGAGCTGCGCGAGATCTACGTCGCGGCGCTCGGGTACGACGTCTCGGCCACCAACCTCAAGCGCGTGCTGCTGCGCCGAGGCGTGCTCGAGCAGACCGGCGGGCGGCGCAGCCCCGGGCGCGCGGGCGGCCGGCCGGCAGACGAGTTCCGGTTTCGACGGCGCCGGCTCGAGATCACCGACCCGTTCGCCGCCCTGCGCCCGCCGGGATAGGGAGCGCTACGCGCGCACGCGCTCGCCGGCCGGGTCGAAGAGCGGCTCCGCCGCCACCACGCCCTCGACCCACTCGCCGAAGATCTCGACGGCGACCTGCGTGCCGGCCGCCGCGTCCGCGACGGGCAGGTAGGCGTACGCGATCGACGAGCCGACCGTGTAGCCGTACCCCCCGCTCGTGACGCGGCCGACGAGCCGCTCCCCCACCCGCACCGGCTCGGAGCCGAGCGCGACCGAGCGCGGGTCGGAGAGGGTGAGACAGCACAGGCGGCGCTCGGGCTCGGCGCGCTCGGCCAGCGCCTCGCGGCCGACGAAGTCGCCCTTGTCGAGCTTGACCGCGAACCCGAGGCCCGCCTCGTACGGCGTCTCGTCGGGCGTGATGTCGGCCCCCCAGACGCGGTATCCCTTCTCGAGCCGCAGCGAGTCGATCGCCTTGTAGCCGGCGGCGACGAGGCCGTGCCCGCTGCCGGCCTCCCACAACGTGTCCCACAGCCGGAGGCCGAACTCCGCCGGGCAGTACAGCTCCCAGCCGAGCTCGCCGACGTAGGTGACGCGCAGGGCGAGGCACGGCACGGCGCCGATCGAGAGCTCCCGCGCGCGCATGTACGGGAACGCCTCGTTCGAGAGGTCGCTCACCGTGAGCGGCTGCAGGATGTCGCGCGCGCGCGGGCCCCACAGCCCGTAGCAGGCGAGAGCGGAGGTGACGTCGGCGACGTGGACGGAGCCGTCGTCCGGGGCGTGCTCCCGGATCCAGGCGATGTCGTGCTGCCCGAACGCGGTGCCGGTGACGATGCGGAACCGCTCCTCGGCGAGCCGCGTGACCGTGAAGTCGCACTCGATTCCGCCCTTCGGGTTCAACATCTGCGTGTACGTCAGCGCGCCCACGTCGCGGGCGACCCGGTTGGCGCAGAGGCGCTCGAGGAAGGCCGCCGCGCCTGGGCCGGAGACCTCGATCTTCGCGAACGAGGACTCGTCGAACAGCGCGGCCGCGTCGCGGCATGCCGTGTGCTCGGCGCCGATCGCCGGCGACCACAGCTTGCCGGCCCAGCCGCGCGGACGCAGCGTCTCGTCGCCCCGGACGGCGTTCGGCTCGAACCAGTTCGCCCGCTCCCAGCCGGACTTCTCGCCGAACGCGGCGCCGAGCTCGGTCAGGCGCGCGTAGGCCGGCGACACGCGCAGCGGCCTCCCGGCCTGCCGCTCGTGCCCGGGGTACTTGACGTCGTAGTAGGTCTCGTAGATCTCGGCGGTGCGCGCGAGCGTGTACTCGCGCGAGCGATACGCGGCGCCGAAGCGGCGCGAGTCCATGTGCCAGACGTCGAGCGACGGCGTGCCGCCCACGATCCACTCCGCCACGAGCTGGCCCATGCCGCCCGCGCCCGCGAGACCGTGGGCGCAGAAGCCGGCCGCCACCCAGAACCCGCGAACGTCCGACGGCCCGAGGATGAACTCCCCGTCGGGGGTGAACGCCTCCGGCCCGTTGATGAGCTTGACGACCTCCATCTCCGCGAGCGAGGGGACGCGCACGATCGCGTTCTCCATCAGCTCCTCGAAGCGCGGCCAGTCCTCGTCGAGCAGCTTGCCGTTGAAGTCCGCAGGGATGCCGTCGAGCGACCACGGAGCGCAATGGCGCTCGTAGCCGCCCATGATCAACCCGCCCGACTCGGGCCGGTAGTAGACGAGCAGCGACGGGTCGCGCATCGTCGGCATGTCCGTCGGCAGGCCGCACGGCTTCAGCACGAGGTACTCGTGCGCCATCGGGATGATCGGGACGTTCACGCCCGCGAGCGCGCCGATCTCGCGCGCGTACATGCCGCCCGCGTTGACGACGATGTCCGTCTCGATCTCGCCCCTGTCGGTGACGATCCCGGTCACCCGGCCGCGCTCGACGTTCACGCCCGTGACGCGGGTGTTCGTGTTGATCTCGGCGCCGCGACGGCGCGCGCCTTCGGCGAGCGCGAAGGTGAGCTGGCTGGGATCGATGTAGCCGTCCGTCGGGAGGTAGGCGGCGCCGAGCACGCCGTCGGTGGACATGGGAGGGAACAGCTCCTGCGCCTCCTGCGGCGAGATCAGCTCGAGCGGGAACCCGAACGTCTTCGCCCACCCCGACTGGCGCGCGATCTCCTCCATGCGCTCGGGCGACGAGGCGAGCCGCAGGGAGCCCACCTCGTGCCAGCCTGTCTCGAGCCCGACCTCGGCCTCGAGGGAGCGGTAGAGGTCGACCGAGTTGACCATCATCCGCGTGAGCGCGAGCGAGCTGCGAAGCTGGCCGACGAGGCCGGCCGAATGGAAGGTGGAGCCGCTCGTCAGGTCGGCGCGCTCGACGAGGACGACGTCGTCCCATCCGAGCCGGGCCAGCCAGTACAGGATCGAGCATCCGCCGACCCCGCCTCCGATCACGACCGCACGCGCGCGCTGCCTCACTCGTCCACCTCCGTCGATTCGATCACGATGCGCGTGCGATCCCCGCGGAAGCGGTCACGCGCGAACTCCACCGGCGTCCCGTCGGCCGCGTACGCGACCCGCTCCACGAGCAACAGCGGCGCACCCACGGCGACGCCGAGCTCCTCGGCGTCGACGGGGCGGGCGGCGACGGTCTCCAGCCGCTCCCGCGCCCGTACGGGTCGGCGCCCGTAGCGCTCGCCCATGAGATCGTAGAGCGATCCGTCGAGCGGGAGCCGCTCCAGCCCGGGGAACAACCGCGCCGGCAGCGTCGAGCGCTCGCTGGCGAGCGGGGTGCCGCTCGCGAGCCGGACGCGGGCGATCACGAGAGCGGGCGCGCCGGCGGGAAGGCCGAGCGCCGCCGCGCTGCGGGGGCGCGCCGGCCGGACGCCGGCGGACACGACGCGCGCGGCGGCCGCGAGGCCCTGCCGGCGCAGCTCGGCCGACAGGCCCGCGATGCGCGCGGGATGACGCTCGACCTTCGGCTCCTGCACGAACGTGCCGCCGGCACGGCCGACGACCCGCCGCACGATGCCGTCCCGCTCGAGCGTCCCGAGCGCCTGCCGCACCGTCATCCTGCTCACGCCGAGGATGCCGGCGAGCGTGCGCTCGGGAGGCAGGCGGGTGCCGGCGGCGAGCTCGCCCGACGCGACCGCGGCCGTCAGCGCGGCGACGATCTGCGCATGGGCAGGGCCGCGCGCCCGGTCGATCGAGAGGTCGAGAAGAGCCGCCACGGAGAGCAGCCTACTCGCGCGGCCATGAATTGTCTAGACCGTTAGGCTCAGCCCAGTGCAGCGACGAAGGCCGGCTCGGCGGCTATAGCCTGCAGCCGCTCGAAGTGCTCCTCCGCATACGCGGCGAAGTCGAAGTCGATCTCCGAGACCCCGGCCTGCACCACGCCCCACATCGCCTCGCGGAAGTCCGACATGAAGCGCATCAGCTCGAGCGCGCGCGCGTCGGCGGCACGCACCGACCCGAAGTAGGCCGCGAGCAGCTCCTGCCGCCCGTCGCGGTCGAGGTCGTGGTTGATGGAGAAGTTCGCCAGGTCGAAGAAGACGTCGCCCATGCCCGCGTACTCCCAGTCGACGATGCGGATGCGGCAGCCGTCGTCGATGAAGTTCGCGTTGAGCAGGTCGTTGTGGCACGGACGCTCCGGGAAGGCCCCGCGGGCGCGCTCGATGCGGCGGGCCACCTGCCGCGCCCATGCGTAGGCGGGCGGCACGTCGACGCCGTGCGCGAACGCCGTCGTCCGGTAGTCCTCGACGACCCGGAACGAGATGAAGCGCCCCGGGAGCGGCGGCCCGGCGTGCACCGCCCGCAGGGCCTGCGCCACGCGCCTGATCGACGCCGGCTCGCGCATGCGCTCGACGGGAACGAGCGTCCCCTCGATGAACCGTGTCACGAGGCATCCCTCCGGCTCGACGAAGGCGACCACCTCGGGGCCCACCCCGACGGCGGCGGCCGCGAGCGACGCCTCGTGCTCGACGGAGCGGTCGATGCCGAGGAGCTCCGTATCCTTGCCGGCGATGCGCAGCACGAACGCCCCCTCGTCGAGCGTGACCTTGATGTTGTGGTTCGTGATGCCGCCGCCGAGGATCTCGACACGCGCCTCCCGGCCGGGCCAGACCCGGTTGATGATCGCGTCGACGTCCACGAGGCGATCTTCTCATGTCCGCGCGGCGCCGCGGCCGGAGAGCACGTCCTGCCCGCCGGCCTCGAGCCGGCGCCCGGCGCCCGCCGCTGTACGCTCGGGCTCGTGAGCGACGAGCACACCGTCATCGTCGTCGGAGCCGGGGTCGCGGGCCTCTCGTGTGCGCGGATCCTCGCAGCCCGGGGCCTGCGCACGATCGTGCTCGAGCGCGAGGCCGAGCCGGGCGGGCGCGTCCGCACCGACGCGGTCGACGGTTTCCTGCTCGACCACGGCTTCCAGGTGCTCCCGCTCGCATACCCCGAGGCGAGGCGCGCCCTCGACCTCGACCGGCTCGACCTGCGCCGCTTCGCGCGCGGCGCGATCGTCCGCGCCGGCGGGCGCTTCCGGCGCGTGGCCGACCCCCGCGAGTCGCCGCTGCGCGGGCTGCGCATGCTCGCCGGCGGGGTGATGGGCGTGCGCGACGGCGCCGCCGTGTTGCGGCTCCTGCGCGGCGCCGGCGGCGAGACCACCGCCGCGGAGGCGCTGCGCCGGGCCGGTACGTCACGCGCTGCCGTCGAGACGTTCTTCGCGCCCTTCCTGCGCGGCATCTTCCTCGAGCCGCGGCTCTCGACCTCGAGCAGGTTCCTCGACTTCGTGCTCGCCACCTTCTCCGCCGGCCCCGCGGCACTCCCCGCGGCGGGCATCGGCGCGGTCTCCGCCCAGCTCGCCGAGGGGCTCGACGTGCGGACGGGTGCGGCCGTCACGACCGTCGGCCCGCGGGCCGTCTCGCTGCAGTCGGGTGAGCAGCTGCGGGCGCGGGCGGTCGTCGTCGCCACGGCGGGACTCGTCGACGAGCCGGCGCACGGCTGGAACGGCGTCACCTGCGTCTACTTCGACGCGCCTCGCGCGCCGCTGCGCGGGCCGTGGCTCGTGCTCAACGGCGAGGGCGGCCCGGTCAACAACCTGTGCGTGCCGAGCGAGGTCAGCCCCGCCTACGCGCCTCCCGGGCGGGCGCTCGTCTCCGTGAGCGTGCTCGGCGGCGGCGAGCCCGACCTGGAGGCGATCCGCGCGCAGCTCGCCGGCTGGTTCGGCCGCGCCGCCGGCGGCTGGCGGCACCTGCGCAGCTACGCGCTCCCGCACGCGCTCCCCGCGTACCCGCTCGGCGCGTCGCTCGAGCAGCCGCCGCGGCTCACCGCCCGCCTGTATGCGTGCGGCGACCATCGCGAGCACCCGTCGCTGAACGGCGCCCTCGCATCCGGACGGCGCGCCGCCGAAGCGGTGCTCGCCGACCTCGCGTGAGCCACCCCCGCTCGCCCGCGCTTCGGGCATACTCGTGTTCTCCCCGACGAAGGAGGCCGTCCCGATGGCAGACATCACCGCTTCCTCCGCAGCGCGCGCCGCGCGTCCGGTCGGCTAGCAGCACCCCCTCTTCGCTCCCGACGGGCCTCGCGGGCTGGCGCGCCGTCGCGCGCGCCGCTTTCATGTACCCGAGGACGAAAGGGAGATTCGCTTGCCCGAACTTGCAACGCTCGGCTGGGACGACCGGCTGAGCAGCCTGTACGAGCCCTACGCCGGCGACGACGTCGTTCCCGGCCGGGTCTCGATCCAGCACAGAGGCGCCTACGACGTGCTCACCGAGCTCGGCGAGCTGCGCTGCGACGTGCCACGCCGGCTCGTCCACGAGGCGGAGGCGACTGCCGACCTGCCCGCCGTCGGCGACTGGGTCGTCGTCGCGCCCCGGCCGGCGGAGAAGACCGGCACGATCACCCGCGTGCTGCCGCGCCGGACGACGTTCTCGCGCAAGACCGCGTGGCAGGCGGCCGAGGAGCAGGTGCTCGCCGCGAACGTCGACGTCGCCTTCCTCGTCACGTCGCTGAACGAGGACCTCAACCTGCGCCGGCTGGAGCGCTACCTGACGCTCGCCTGGGAGAGCGGCGCGCAGCCGGTGATCGTGCTCACCAAGAGCGACCTGCACCCTGTTCCCGAAGCCGCGCTCGCGGAGGTCGGAGTGATCGCCTACGGCGTGCCGGTGCACGCGATCTCGAGCGTCACGGGCGAGGGGCTGGAGAGCATCCGCGCGCACCTCGGGCCGGGCCGGACGGCGGTGCTGCTCGGCTCCTCCGGCGTCGGCAAGTCGACGCTCGTGAACACGCTCGCGGGCGCGGAGCTGCTCGCCACGCAGGAGATCCGCGGGGACGGCAAGGGCCGTCATACGACGACGCGCCGGGAGCTCGTGGAGCTGCCCGGCGGAGGGCTCGTGATCGATACGCCCGGCATCCGCGAGCTGCAGCTGTGGATCGCCGACGACGGCATCGACGAGGCGTTCGAGGACGTCACGGAGCTGTTCTCACGCTGCCGCTTCTCCGACTGCGCGCACGACCGCGAGCCCGGCTGCGCGGTGCGCGCGGCGATCGCGGACGGAACGCTCGCGGCCGAGCGCTGGGAGAGCTACGTCAAGCTGCTGGGCGAGATCGCCCACCTCGAGCGCAAGCTCGACAGGCGCGCCGCCGCCGAGGCGCGCAGGCAGTGGAAGGCGCTCGGGCAGGAAGCGCGGGCGAACATGCGGCTCAAGGGGCGGAGGGAGTGAGAGCCTCTCACACCCGAATCGGCGTGCGAGAGGCTCGCAGGCTCTCGCCCCGCTCCCTCCCCGCTCGCGCCGTCTCTCCTACGGCGTCTTCACGTTGGCCGTCCCGGGCGTCGCCGTCGTCGTGAACGACCAGTCGGTTGCGGCGTCGTCGCTGTCCGACCCGTCGGGAAGTCGCGCGAGCGAGCCGTCCACGCTGTTCGAGTCGGCGACGTCGGCCGGGAGCATCGTGCCCTCCACGAGGTCGAACGTCTGCGCGCCGATCGTCGCGGCCCTGATCGCTCCCTCGTACGAGAGCGCGTCCAGCAGCGTGCCGGATCCGGTGTCGACGAGAGCGATGCCGTCGGGCGCGCCGTTCTGCGGGTCGACGTCGAGCTTCAGGTACGCGCCCGGCGCCAGCGCGCCGGAGAGCGCCTTGCGGGCGTACTCCGTCGAGTCGCCGCCGTTGACGAACACGACCGCGATCCCGTCGAGCGTCGCCGCGCCGCCGCCGATGTTGGCGATCTCGACGAAGCCGCCGCCGTCTGCTCCCACCTGGTCGTAGTCGACCTCGTTGAGCACGAGCCGGGCCGCGCCGGGAGGCGGAGGCGGCGCCTCGCCCGTCTCACACGTAAGCGTGATCAGATCCGTCGCGGTCGAGCCCACCTCGACGTGGCCCGCGGCTCCGTCGAAGGTCGTGCAGGCGCTGCCGGCGAGATCGCCGATAGCGCCGAGCCCCGGGCCGGGCTCGCCCTGCGGGCCGGGCGGGCCGGGCGGGCCGGGCGGGCCCGCCGGCCCCGCTTCTCCGCGGGGGCCGGTGTCGCCCTTCGGCCCCGCGGGCCCCTGCGGGCCCGCGGGGCCTCGCGGGCCGGCCGTGTTCCAGGCGACGTGCGCCTCGTTGCGCCTGCACGCGCCGGGATCGACCACGATGCGGACGAGCCCGTGCCGCAGGTTGCGGCAGGCGTCGATCGTGCCGGAGGCGTCGCCGGCGGCTGCGGCGATCGCCGCAGCCGCGCCCAGGGCGACGACGACTCCCGCCGCGAGAGCGGTTCTGGTCTGTCGTCTCATGCCTGCTCCTCTCCTCGTCTCGGGGTTCGGAAGCAGAGGGGTACCGGCATGCGCGCTCTCCGCCAAGTGGCCGTTCTGGACGGTGGAGGCGCCCGCGGCTCAACCATGCGCCGGTGTGGAAGGATCGTCACGCTTCCGTCGCATCTCGCCGCGCCCGTCGGCGATGATCAGGAGGACGGAGCGTCGACGGGAGAGGGCGTGCGGTGGAGCCGAAGCTGCTGTGGCAACCGAGCGAGGAGCGCGTCGAGGCCGCGACGATCACGCGCTATGCGCGCTGGCTCGAGCAGCGCCACGGCCTCGTGCTCCCCGACTACCACGCGCTGTGGAGGTGGTCGGTGGACGACCTCGAGGGGTTCTGGGGCTCGATCTGGGAGTTCTTCGACGTGCGCGCGTCGAGCCCGTACGCGCGCGTACTGGGATCGCGCGCGATGCCGGGAGCGACGTGGTTCCCGGGCGCGCGCCTCAACTACGCGGAGCACATCTTCCGCGACCGCGACCCCTCGGCCGTGGCGCTCCGGCACGCCTCCGAGCTGCGCCCGCTCGGCGAGGTGACGTGGGCGGAGCTCCGCGCCGAGACGGCGCGTCTCGCGGCGGCGCTGCGGGCGCTCGGCGTCGAGCGCGGCGACCGTGTCGCCGCGTACCTGCCGAACATCCCCGAGACCGTCTCCGCGTTCCTCGCCTGCGCGTCGATCGGGGCCGTCTGGTCGAGCTGCGCCCCCGAGTTCGGCGCGCGCAGCGTGATCGACCGCTTCGCGCAGATCGAGCCGAAGGTGCTGCTGGCCGTGGACGGGTACCGCTACGGCGGGCGCGACTTCGACCGCCGCGAGACGATCGCACAGCTACGGGCGCAGATCCCCTCGCTGCAGGCGACCGTCGTGCTCGGCTACCTCGACCCCACAGCCGATCGCGGCGGGCTTCCCGGCGCGGTCAGGTGGAGCGATCTGCCGGCGCCGCACGGCGCCGCGCTCGCGTTCGAGCAGGTGCCCTTCGACCATCCCCTGTGGGTGCTCTACAGCTCGGGGACGACGGGCCTGCCGAAGGCGATCGTGCACGGCCACGGCGGCATCCTGCTCGAGTCGTTGAAGAAGATGCACCTGCACGTCGACCTGCACGCGGGCGACCGCCTGTTCTGGTTCACGACGACGGGCTGGATGATGTGGAACTTCCTCGTCGGCGGGCTGCTCACCGACGCGTCGATCGTGCTCTACGACGGCAGCCCCGCGGCGCCCGACCTCGGCACGCTGTGGGACCTCGCCGAGGCTGCCGGCATCAGCTGCTTCGGCACGAGCGCCGGCTACGTCGCGGCCTGCATGGGCGCGGGCGTCGAGCCGTCGCGCGGCCGCGACCTGTCGGCGCTCACGAGCGTCGGCTCGACGGGCTCACCGCTCGCACCGGAGGGGTTCGACTGGGTCTACGAGCACGTCGGCGCCGACACCTGGCTGTTCTCGACCTCCGGCGGCACCGACGTCTGCACGGCGTTCGTCGGCGGTGTCCCGACCCTGCCGGTCTACCGCGGCGAGCTGCAGGCACGGGCGCTCGGAGCGAAGGTGGAGGCGTGGGACGCCGAGGGCCGCGCGCACGTCGGCCGCACGGGCGAGCTCGTGATCACGGAGCCGATGCCGTCGATGCCGCTGTTCTTCTGGAACGACCCCGACGGCAGGCGCTACCGCGAGAGCTACTTCGAGATGTACCCGGGCGTGTGGCGCCACGGCGACTGGATCGAGATCACCGCGCGCGGCAGCGCGATCATCAGCGGCCGCTCCGACGCGACGATCAACCGCGGCGGGGTGCGCATCGGCACGAGCGAGATCTACCGCGCCGTGCTCGCGCTGGCGGACGTCGTCGACGCGCTCGTCGTCGACGTCGACCGCCCCGGCACGCAGGGGCTGATCCGCCTCTTCGTCGTGCTGAGGCCCGGAAGGGAGCTCGACGACGAGCTGCGCGCGGCGATCCGCGCCCGCATCCGGGACGACTGCTCGCCGCGCCACGTGCCCGACGAGATCGACCGCATCGACGAGGTGCCGCGCACCCTGTCGGGCAAGGTGCTCGAGGTGCCCGTCAAGCGCATCCTCGCCGGCGCCGCGCCGAACGAGGTCGCGAGCCGCGACTCGCTCGCCAACCCTGCGGCGCTCGACCACTTCGTCCGGCTGCGCGACCGCTCGACCGCCGCCGGCGGGCAGGCGGCGACGAGCGGTCTCACCGAGCCTGGCTCCGCCGAGATCCGGGCGCGGGTCGAGGCGCTCGAGTCGGAGGAGCGGGCGCTGTCGGCCCGTCGCAGGAGGCTGCACGACCGCATCGACTTCCTCCGCGGCAGCGGCGGCGGCGACGAGCAGACGCTGTCGCGTCTCGCGCGCCTCGAGGGCGAGGAGCGGGAGGTCTCCGACAGCCGGCGCGCGCTGCACGCGGAGATCGACGCCCTGCGGGCCGAGCTCGAGCGGTACGCCGCCGGCTAGCCTCCCCGCGCTCCAGCTGCCGTTGCCGCGCAGGCCGGCGGCAGCGCGAGCGGCGACGGGGGCCGGTCGCGGGTGCTAGAGCACCCGTCGCGCTCCGACCCAGTTGGCGACGTAGTAGGGGTCGGAGAGCGGCGTGATCTTGACGACGTCGCCGGTGTGCGGCGCGTGGATCATGTTCCCACCACCGATGTAGATGCCCATGTGCCCGAGGCCGCGAAAGAAGACGAGGTCGCCCGGCTGCAGATCGGCCTTCGAGACGGGAACGCCCATGGCGTATTGGGCGGCCGCGTAGTGCGGCAGCGAGACGCCGACCTGGTTGAACACGTACATGGTGAGGCCCGAGCAGTCGAACCCGACCGAGGGCGATGCCGCCCCCCACACGTACTTGACGCCGAGGTACTGCATCGCGATCGCGACGACCTGGGCGCCCTTGCCGGCGTCGGCGGGCGGGGGCGCCGGGATCTGCGCGTCGGGGGCGGCCGCAGCGCCGCCAGGGGGCACCGCGTCGGCTGCCGCTTGGGGCGCGACCTCGTTCGCCCCCGCCTCGGCGTTGGCACGCGCCTGCGCGGCGGCAGCCTGGCGCGCGGCCGCGGCGGCAGCCGCCTGCTCCTGTGCGAGCCGGATCTCCGCCTGGCGCCGGAGCTCCGCCTGGCGGACGCGCTCCTGCGCAAGAAGGCGCCGCACCTCGCCCTGGACGGACGCGAGGAGGCGCTTGCGCTCGGCGAGCTTCGACTCGATCGCAGCCTTCTCGGCGGCTCGCCGGCGCACGATCTCGGCCTGCTGCGCCCGTGCCTTCGCCAGCTGCTGCCGGCGCAGCGCGACCCGTTCGCGATAGCTCCGCAGGTCGCGCGCGATACGACTGTCCTGCGAGGCGATCCGGTTCTTGGCATCGAGCACGTCGACGATCTCGGTCAGGCTCTTCGCGCCGAGCAGCACCTCCACCGCCGAGGCAGGTTCGCCGTTGACGTACAGCTCGCGCAGACGGGCACCGATGCGGGCCTGGGAGACCTTCACGCCCTCCTGCGCCCGTAGGAGGTCGGCACGCGCCGACCGCAGGTCGCGGCTGAGCTGCCCGAGCCGGTAGTTCGCTCCGTTCCAGCGCTCGGCGGCGGCGCCGACCTCGCCGTCGAGCTCCTGCACCTGCTGCAGGATCGCCTGCGCCTGTGCGCGCTTCTCCCGAATCGACGGGTTCGCGCTCGCGCCGGCGGCGCCGAGCAGCGCGGCGAGCACGCCGGCGAGGGCCACCGCGGCGAGGAATGCCCACGATCCGACATGCGCTGTGCGGAACTTCCCGCTCGGTTGGACGTGCGCCATCTGAGCCTCCTCCTGCGACTGCGTGGACATGGCTGAACGCCTGGGGCGCTCGCCTGTCAGAGCCGGGGCGGTAGCGGCGCGAGATGCGCCATGCCACGCCCGCCGGCCCGGTGGAGCCTGATCGTCGGGCGGGACGATACAGCATCTCCCTGCCAGAGGCGGTTTCCAAGCTGGCAGTCGGGCTCGTCGCCGCACGCGCTGGGGCGATCGCGTCCCACCTCTCACGCGTGGACGTGAAGCTCGGGCAGATCGTCGCCGCCGGGCAGCAGATAGGGCTCGCCGGAGCGACGGGTGACGCGACCGGACCGCACGTGCACTTCGAGGTGCGTGTCCGCGGAGCCGTCGTCGACCCGCTGAGCGCGCTCGCGAGCTGAGCCCCGCTACGGCGTCATGTCCATGCCGGGCATCGTCTGGCCGGCCTGCATCGTGCCGGTGCCGCCGGTCTGACCGGTCATCTCGCCGGTCATCGTCTGGCCGTTCGGCATCTGGTGGCCGCCCGACGTGCTTGCTCCGGTGAACGAGAGTGCGCCGATGATCCCGACGGCGAACAGGACGATGGCGCCGACGATCACGACGAGGGTCTGCTTCGACACGATTCGCTCTCTCCTCTTCTCGGTCAGCTGACGTCGACGACGAGCATCAGCCCGCCCGGCGACGCGCCGTTGTTGGTCAGGTGGTGGCCGATATGGCAGTGGAAGATCCATTTGCCCGGCTCGGTCGCGGTGAAGGCGATGTCGTAGCGCTCGCCGGCCGCGACCTGGATCACGTCGGCATTGTACGGGGCGGCCAGCGGGCGACCGTCCTTGGCGACGACCTCGAAGTCCGTGCCGTGCAGGTGCATCGGGTGCACGAACTGGCCGGCGCCGACGAGCCGCAAGAGCACGCGCTGGTTGCGCTTCACCCTGATCGTCTCGGTGGCGGGGAAGCTCTTCCCGTTCAGCGTGAAGTAGTTCGGGAACATCCCCTCCATCTCCATCGCAGGCCGCGTCGCACCGGTCGAGGGATCGACCGTCCACTCGCTTATCGCGATCGTCCTGTCGACGTCGTAGCGCGGCCCGCTCGGCGGGTCGATCACGAACGCGCCGGAGAGGCCGAGCCCGACCTGGCGGTCCTCGTCGAAGTGGGAGTGGTAGAAGAAGGTGCCGCCCTTCGAGTCGCGTCCGGCCGGCTTCGCGGTGAACGCGTAGGTGAAGGTGGCGCCGGGCTCGATCGGCTTCTGCGTGATGTCGGGCACCCCGTCCATCGCGTTCGGGACGTCGATCCCGTGCCAGTGCACGGTCGTCGGCTCCGGAAGGCTGTTCTTCACCTCGATGCGGACACGCTGACCGTACGGGACGCGGATCTGCGGGCCGGGGACGAGGCCGTTGTACGTCCACGCCGTCACGCGCGTGTCGGAGAGGATCTTCCAGCGCACCGCCTTGGCCTCGAGTCTGAACACCCAGACGCCGTTCTCGACCGTGTGCGCCAACGGCGTCCCGCCCGTGTCGGCGGCGGCGTCGGGTACGCCGTCCATCGACGCCGGGGCCATGTGCTCCGCCATCGAGCCGCCGCCGCCCATCGACATCCCACCCATCGAGTTGTCGGCGCTCGACGCGCCGGAGCCGTCGCCGGCGCGAATCGTCGCGACGATGGCGAGCGGCAGCGCCACCGCGGCGACGAACAGGGCTACGGCGGCAAGCCAGAACGGGGAACGGGACGTCATCGGTCGTCAACCTCCGGGTCGGGAACGCTGCGGGCAAGAGTAGGCAGCGCGAATGAAGGACTCGTGAAGGAGCCCGACGGAGGTGCCGGGGCGTGCTCGCGGCGCAGCCGGCGGCGGGGTTACTCGTCGGGCGCTCGCAGACCGGCGGGCTCGTCCGCGCCGCGGCGCCACGGGCGGGCGGGTGCGGTGGGAAGCCCGGCGTCGCGCCAGGCGGCGTAGCCGCCGATCACGTCGCCGGCGCGCGCGAAGCCGAGCTCGACGAGCGTCACGGCGGCGAAGACGGAGGAGTAACCGTGGTCGCAGAGGAGGATGAGCTGCTGGTCGAGCCCACCGACGTGCGGGTTGCGCCGCGGGCTGTCGGGGTCGACGCGCCACTCGAGCACGGTGCGCGGGATGTGGAGCGCGCCGGGCACGACCCCGTCGCGCTCGCGGTCGAGGTCCGACCGGATGTCGATCAGGAGCGCACCGGACCGTGTCGCGCGATGCGCCTGCACGGGATCGAGCCGCTCGATGCGCGCGTGCGCGTCGGCGAACAGCTCCGCGAGCGAGCGCCGGCCGGGACTGACAGCCATGGGCGTATCCTGTGACATCTGCGGCGGCCTGTCCACGTGCTCAGGCACCGGCTGCTCCTGCTGACGGCAGCGCGTGCCAGCGCGTGACGGCGACGAGCGCGCCGCTCCCGGTGGTCAGCCCCGCGACGAGCGCGATCGCGCCGCCGCTGCCGGCGAGGTCGGCGACGAGCCCGGCGGTGAGGCCGCCGGCGACGAAGCCCGCGTCGCGCCAGAAGCGGTAGATGCCCACCGCCTGCGCCCGGTCACGCGGCTCGACCGCGTCGGACACGGCGGCGATCAGCGTCGGATAGACCATCGCGGTGCCGGCCCCGAGCAGAACCGCGGCGGCGAGCGCGGGCGCGAAGGCGCCGCCGCCGGCGACGAGCAGGGCGAGCGCTCCGCCCTGGACGAGCATGCCGAGCGCGATCAGCGGCTTGCGCCCGGTGTGGTCGGAGAGCCATCCGGTACCGAGCTGGCCGACTCCCCACACCGCGGGGTAGGCGGCGGCGACGGCTCCGATCTGCGACCCGCCGGCGCCGCCTGCCGCGAGGTAGAGCGGCGCGAGGCCCCAGGCGAGCGCGTCGTTGAGGTTGTTGACGAGCCCTGCCTGCGAGCAGGCGCGCAGCACGGGGTCGCGGTAGGAGACGAGCGGGAACGCGTCGCGCAGGGAGATCTTGCGCTCCCGGCCGCCGTGGCCCGCCTGCTCCGCGGCAACGTGCGCGCGCGTGTCGCGCACGAACAGGATCGAGGCGAGCAGGCCCGCGGCCGCGACGGCGGCACCGCCGCCCCACACGAGGGTGCGCGGTGCGATCGACGCGGCGAGCAGCCCGGTGACGAGGGCGGCCGTGGCGACGCCGAGGTAGCCGGCCGACTCGTTGAAGCCGAGGGCGAGGCCGCGGCGCCTCGGGCCGACGAGGTCGATCTTCATCACGACCGTCATCGACCAGGCCAGGCCCTGGGACGCGCCGAGGAACAGATTGGCGACGACGACGAGGCCCCAGCTCGGCGCCAGGCCGATGAGCACCGGCACGGGGAGGGCGAGCAGCCAGCCCAGCACGAGCAGCCGCCTGCGCCCGACGCGGTCGGCGAGCGTTCCCGCTGCCAGGTTCGTCAGCGCCTTGGCGGCACCGAAGGCGACGATGAAGGTGAGGATCGCGGTCTTCGAGCCGAGGCCGAAGTCCTGCTCGCCGACCAGCGGCAGGACGGTGCGTTCGAGGCCGACCATCGCTCCGACGAGCGCGTTGATCCCGACGAGAAGCGCGAACTGGCCGGCGTTCGCGCGCAGCCCGAGGCGAACGCCCGTCACGCCGCTTGGTGCGCCCACCCGCTGCGGTTGGCAGCCACGATCTCCGCCTGCCGCGCCGGCGGCGGCGGCACGTCGACGAGCAGCGCGCGCACGAACGCGTCCTCGTCTGCATGTTGGAGCGCCTCGTTGTGCCTGCGCTCGAAGCCGATGGACGAGAACGGGTTGCCGGAGAGCCCTCGTCCGCAGACGGAGCCGCCGAAGTGGCTCGGGTAGACGACGACCCCGTCGGGAAGGCGCAGCAGCTTCTGCAGCGAGCCGTAGAGCGCGCGTGCGAGCGGCTCGGGATCGCCCTGGGCGTGCAGGTCGGGACGGCCGACGTCGCCGACGAGCAGCGAGTCGCCGCTGAACACGAGCCACGGGTCGGCCGTTCCACGGCGGCGGTCGGCGACCGCGAAGGCCAGATGCGCCGGTGCGTGGCCGGGAGTCGCGATCGCCGTCACGATCGTGTTGCCGAGCTCGATCACGTCACCGTCCTCGACCGGCACGTGGTCGAACTCGACTCCGGCCCGCGCCGGCAGGTACGCGGTGGCGCCGACTCGCTCCACGAGCAGCGGCAGGCCGGACACGTGATCGGCCTGCACGTGCGTCTCGAACACGGCCACGATCGGAGAGCCGATCGCCGCGGCGACCTCGACGTAGCGGTCGACGAGCTCGACGTGCGGGTCGACGACGGCGAGCCGGTGCTGCGACGTGCAGCCGAACAGGGCGCTCGCGCACGATGTCTCCTCGAAGAGGAACGGACGCAGGATCATGTCCGCACCGTACGGCGGCTAAGCTATCGACGCCAGCGAATGTCACGATGACTGTCATCGACGCAAACGAACGCACGGGGACGCCGCTCGGCGCGCTCTGGGACGCGACGCGGATGCGGCTCCTCGTCGAGCTCGAGCGGCAGGGATCGCTGTCCGCCGCGGCGCGCGCGATCGGTATCGGCCAGTCGAGCGTCAGCGAGCATCTGCGCCTGCTCGAGCTCGCCGCCGGGCAGCGGCTCGTCGAGCGAAGCGGTCGCGGCAGCAGGCTCACGGACGCGGGTCGCGCTCTGGCGAGCCGGGCGGCTCAGGCGCTCGCCGCGCTCGACGCGGGCGAGGAGGAGCTGGCCGCGATGGCAGGGCTGCAGACCGGCACGATCCATCTCGGCGCGTCGACCGTCCCCGGCGTGTACCTGCTTCCCGACACGCTCGGGTGCTTCCGTGCCGACTACCCGAACGTCCGCATCCACGTCGAGATCGCAGCGACCGGCGAGATCGTCGAGCGCCTGCTCGCAGGCCGCGTCAAGCTCGCGCTCGTCGGCGGCACGGGCGCAGGCTCGCGCATCGAGCTCGAGCCGTTCGCCGAGGACGAGATCGTGGGCGTGGCCAGTCCCGGCCTGCTTCCCGTGCGGCGCGGCGCGGTCGCGCCGGAGGATCTCGCAGACGTGATGCTGCTCGCCCGCGAGGCCGGCTCGAGCACGCAGTCGCTCGCCGACGGCGAGCTCGACGCCGCAGGCGTCGACCCCGCCGGCGTCTGGGAGATGGGATCGAGCGAGGCCGTCAAGCGCGCCGCGAGGGCGGGGCTCGGGTTCGCCTTCCTCTCCCGTTACGCCGTCGCCGAGGAAGTCGAGCGCGGCGAGCTCGAGCGCTTCCGCCTCGCGGGGCGACCGCCGCTGCGCCGCCGCTTCTCCGTCGCCCACCTGGCCGGCAGGCCCCTCTCGCCGGGGGAGCGGGCGTTCATCGACACGCTCACCCGCTGCTGCGCCAAGTCGACCGCGTATGCGTCCGCCTGCCTCCGCTAGACCCGGGGCCTGCGCGGCCCGTGCCCGCCGCCGGCGTGATCGTGGGTACGGGCGTGCGCGTGATCGCGCGCGCCGTCGCAGGCGGAGCCATCGTGGCCTTCGTGCGCATGGGGGTGCGGGGCGCTCACGCCACCGGCCGGCATACCACAGCCGGCTACGGCGCCGCAGGGATACGGCAGAGGAACCGGGCGCCGTGGCCGACCCCGGGGCTCTCGGCCCAGATCTCCCCGCCGTGCGCCTCGACGAGGGCGCGCGCGATCGCGAGCCCGATGCCGCTGCCGCCCCGGTCGCGGCTGCGCGCGCGGTCGATCCGGTAGAAGCGCTCGAATACCCGCTCCAGATCCTCGGCCGCGAGCCCGACGCCGGTGTCGGCGACGGAGAGCAGCGCGTCGTCGCCGTCGCGGCGAGCGGCGAGCGTGACAACGCCGCCGGAGGGCGTGTGCAGCAGCGCGTTCTCGAGCAGGTTGGCGAGCACCTCCCCGAGGCGGTCGACGTCGACGTCGATCTCGGGGCTGCCGCTCGCGGGCACGACCTCGAGCCTCACCCCCTTCGCCGCGAACGCGGGCGCGGCGGCTTGCGCGGCGGTCTCGAGCAGCGCGCGCGCCTGCACGCGCTGAAGGCGCAGGTCGAGCTGTCGCTCCTCGGCGCGCGACACCTTGGCGACGTCCTCGGTCAGGCGCCCCAGGCGACCGGTCTCGCTCCGCAGCAGCTTCCATGTCGCGGGGCCGGGCTCGACGACGCCGTCGGCCAGCCCCTCGAGGTAGGCGTCGATCGTCGCCAGCGGCGTGCGCAGCTCGTGCGCCACATCCGAGAGGAGACGGCGGCGGCGCTCCTCGGCGGAGTCGAGCGAGGCGGCCATCTCGTTGAAGGCCCGGCCGAGCACGGCCAGCTCGTCCGATCCCGCAACCGTGACGCGTGACCCGTAGTCGCCGCGGGAGATCCTGCGCGCGGCGACCGCGAGGCGGCGCAGCGGGCGCACGAGTCGCGTCCAGACCAGCCAGCCGACCGCGGCGGCGGTGGCGGTCGCCGCGGCGATCCCGAGCGCGAGCGAGAGGACGAGGGCGTCTGCGAATGCCGAGTCGAGGTGCCGCAGCACGTCAGGCGGGACGTAGCCGAGCGCGTTGCGGACGTGGCGATGGAAGATGCCCGGGCCGACGGCGAACGCGACGAGGGCGAGCGTGGCGCTGCCGGCGACGATGACCGCGAGCTGGCCGGCGAGGAGCTTCGCGGTCAGCGTCCGCCGCAGGAGCGCGAGCCGCATCAGCCGGGCCCCATGCGGTAGCCGACGCCGCGCATCGTGCGCACGTACCGCGGCGCCGCCGGGTCGTCGCCGAGCTTGCGGCGCAGGTTCGCGATGTGCACGTCGACGACGTGGTCGTCGCCGAACCACTCCCCTCCCCAGACGCGCTCGAGCAGCCGCGCGCGGCTGAAGACGAGGCGCGGCTCGGACGAGAGCGCGTCGAGGAGGTCGAACTCGAGCCGCGTCAGCTCGACCGGACGCCCGTCGACGCGCACCTCGCGCGCGCCCGGATCGAGCTCGAGCGCGCCGAAGCGGCGGACGGCGTCGCGCCCCGGGTCGGAGCTCCGCGGCCGGCGCAGCATGGCGCGCACACGGGCGATGAGCTCGCCGGGGGAGAAGGGCTTCGTCAGGTAGTCGTCGGCCCCGGTCGAGAGCCCGATGATCTTGTCGACCTCCTCCGCCTTCGCGGTCAGCATCACGATGTACGCGTCGCTGAAGCCGCGGATGTGCCGGCACGCCTCGATGCCGTCGATGCCGGGCAGCATGAGGTCGAGCACGATCAGGTCGGGCCTCTCCGCGCGGGCCAGCGCGACGGCCTGCTCGCCGTCGAAGGCGGCGAGCACCTCGAAGCCCTCGCGTTCGAGGTAGGTCGAGAGGATCTGGACGAGAGGCCGCTCGTCGTCGACGACGAGCGCACGCAGGCGGGCGCCGCTGCGGCGCCCGCCTGTCGAGCTTCCGGCCCCGGCGGCGGTCATTCCTCCATCGCCACGAAGCGGCCGTGCCACCAGTGGTACCAGACGGCGCCCGTGCGCTCGTCGACGGAGAGCATGCCCTCGACCTTGCCGTCTCTGCGCGTGTCGATCGTGAAGTATCCGGGCAACGCCTCCGGCCGGCTCGCCGTCGCGCCGGGCCGCTCGGTGGCAAGCCAGCGGTTGGCGACCTGCTGGGCCTGCGCGGCAGACAGCGGGCCTTCGACATCAGCGGGCGCGGGAGCCCAGCTCGGCCCACCGCCGCTCCCCATCATCCCGGATCCGCCCATCATGCCGCCGCCCATCATGCCGCCTCCGGCAGTGCCGCCCATCATCCCGTAGCGCGTGTTCCACATCATCGCGGGACCGTACTCGAGCGTCACGGCGCCGCTGCGCGGGTCGACGAGCACCTCGGTGGCGGCGCGGCCCTGCTTGTCGTCGAGCAGGACGTAGAAGTGGTTCGCGAACTGCATCACCTCGCCTGTCCTGAGTCCGATCCGGCCGGCGAACCGCTGTGCCTGCGCACGGGCGGCGGCGATGTCGCGCACCGGCCCCTGCCCGCCCGCGTACCAGGAGGTCTGCTTCCCGCCGGCGCCCATCATCGAGTAGGCGCCGCGGTGCATCGGCCCGAAGCCCGGCGCGCCGTCGGTCGCCCGGGAGACCGCGAAGCTCGCGCTCGCCACGAGAGCACCGAGCGCCGCGACAAGAGCCAGTACCGGCAGAAGCCTCGTCCTCATCGCCGTCACCCCCTCGACACGCGGGCGTCACGAAGCTTGCCGCGCAGCTTGTCGTACGTTTCCATGTCGATCTCGCCGCTCGCGAGCCGCCGGTCGAGAACCTCCTCCGGGCGCTCCGCCAGTCCGCCGATGTCGTCCCGGCGTCCGCTGCGCGGGAGCAGCGCCGCGACCGCCCAGACGACGACCGCGATCAGTGCCACCCAGAACACCGACATCAACAGCCAGCCGCCTGCGCTCATCCCGTCGTTGAATCCGTTCATCATCTCGTGCCTCCTTCGTCTGTGTGCCCTGAAGGTAGGCCGAGCCGGTCAAGCGCACGCGGAGCCCGAGTCAAGATTCGATCAAGATCCCGAGCCGCAGAGCGAAGCGGTAGCCCTGGTTCCCTCCGCCGACCGGGCACGGGAGGCTGCGGAGAGCTCGGCGCCAACGACCGGTTATGCTCTCTCGGTGCCGACGATGCTGGCGCTCCGGAAGCGGATGCCCCCGGTGGTCTTCCTGCTGCTCCTGATCCTGGTCGCGATGGTGGTGGGACTGGCGTGCGCGTGCCTGGCAGGCCAGCCGATGCAGGCTGCCGATCGATCGCTGGGCGGGGCTCCGGCGCTCCCGCCGCCGCTCATCGAGCTGTGGGCGCTCCTCACCGCCGTGCTCCTTCCGGTCGCCGTGATGGTCGTCCGCCGCCCGGCGACGACCGGACGTGCCTCGCCCGCGGTGCTGCAGCGCTTTCTCCTCTGAGTCTCAGCCGACGCTCGCCGCGGGCGGCTCTCCGCCGTGCCCGCGCATGTCCGCCACCGGATCGGAGGAGATGGAACACATGGCAAGACCTGCTTCTGGCAGACGATCGGGAAGGGCTCCTGTCGCCGTCCGCGCGCAGACGGCCGGCAGGCCGCGGCGGTCGATCGCGGCTGCGGCCGCCGGCATCGCGGTTCTCGCCGCGGCCGCCCTCGCCTACGTGCTCGGCAGCGGCGGCGACACGACCGTCAACGGCGCAGGGCTCCCGCGCACCCCCGACTACCACTCCCTGCTCGTCGCGCCCACCGACGCGAACGTGCTGCTCCTCGGCACCCACGACGGGCTGTTCCGCTCCGTCGACGGCGGCAGGACGTGGAAGGCGGCGAGCCTCGCCGGCAGCGACGCGATGAGCCTGGCGCGGCCCGCAGCCGGCACCGTCTGGGCCGCGGGCCACGACGTGCTCTCGCGCAGCCGCGACGGCGGCGCAACGTGGCAGGACATACGGCCCGCCGGCCTGCCGAGCCTGGACGTGCACGGCTTCGCGGTCGACCCGCGCGATCCCACCCGCCTGTTCGCGGCGATCGCGGGCGAGGGGCTGTTCCGCTCGACGGACGGCGGCGCGACCTTCACGCGCGTCTCGCGCCGGGTCGGGCCCGGTGTCATGGCCCTTGCGATCCTCCCGGGCGGCCGCCTGCTCGCCGGCGACATGACCGCGAATGCACTCGTCGCGAGCAGCGACGAGGGGGCGACGTGGAAGGGACTCGTCCGCGCGAGCATCATGGCCCTCGCCGTCGACCCCACCGACGGGAAGCGGGTGCTCGCAACCGGCCCCGGCGTGCTGCTCTCGACCGACGGCGGCGTCAGCTGGCGGCAGACGCTCCGGCTGGCAGCGGGGGCCGGGCCGGTCGCCTGGTCGAAGAGCAGCCCGGGAACGGCGTACGCGGTCGGCTTCGACCGCTCCCTCTACCGCAGCGACGACGCCGGAGCGACGTGGGAGCAGGTCGTGGCCGGCGAGGGCAGCTGAGTGACAACACTGCCGAGGCTCACCCTCGGTGCGGGCCGGTCCGTCCGCGACGGCACCCCGAACGGCTACAGCGCCTACGGCCTCACCGGCGTCCCCGAGACCTACTTCGTCGACGCACGAGGACGCGTCGTCGCGCACGCCGTCGGCGCCCTCTCGCGCCGCGAGCTCGAAGCGAGCACCGCCGCGCTCCTCGCGGGGCCCGCCCCATGAGGCTCGCGCTCGTCTCCATCGGCGCTTCCGCGCTCCTGCTGGGCGTACTCGCGCTCGCTCTTGCCGGCCGCGGCCCCTCGGGCGCGCCGGTCGGCGTCGGAGCGGGGCCGTTCCGCGGCAGCGAGGCGCCCGCACGCATTCGCATGCCCGCCTTCTCGCTCCACGACGTTGACGGCGCCGTGGTCTCCTCGAACGGCCTGATCGGGAAGGTCGTCATCCTCACCTTCCTCGACACCCGCTGCAAGGAGGCGTGCCCGATCATCGCCGGACAGCTCGCGAGCACCGCGGCCCTGCTCACAACCGAAGAGCGAAGTCAGGTCGCCTTCGTCGCCATCACGAGCGATCCCCGCGTCGACGACCCGACCGCCGTTCGCGCGTTTCTCGAACGCCACCGGGCGCTCGGCACGGTGCACTACCTGAGCGGGCGGACGCCCACGCTGCGGAGGCTCTATCGCTCTTTCCAGATCCTCTCGACGCTCGAGTCGGGCGATGCCGACACCCACTCCGCCCCCGTCCGCATCTACAGCCGCGACGGCGTCTGGCTCGCCACCCAGCACGCCGGCGCCGACCTCACCCCCACCAACCTCGCCCACGACATCCGCGTCGCGCTGCGACGCTGAGCCGGGCAGACGACCGCCGGAGAACGGTCTACCGAGCAAGCCCGCGGTGGCAGCACCACATGCCGTCGCTCACGAGCCCGTGCCCGACGGGGCCGCGCCGTTCGCGCTGTGCAGGAAGGCGATGAGGTCCGCCATCTCGTCGTCCTGGAAGGTCGGTACCGGCAGTCCTTCCTTCTTGAAGTAGACGAGCATCGCCGGCAGGTGGTCCCAGATGCGCCCGGACATGTTCGCCACGTCGCGCGCGGACAGATGGCCGGCCATGAAGTCGAGCGGCGGCGCGTCCTTGCCGCCCTGGCCGCCGTAGGAATGACGATCGGCGCAACCCTTCGAGACGAACGGCCTCGAGCCGGCGGCCGGGTCGCCGAAGTCGGCCGCCGAGAGGTTGGTCCCTACACGGCTCCTCTACGCCCGCGGGATGTCCGCGAGCAGCGTCTCGGGTTGGACGAACATGGTCTGGTAGTCGTTGCGCCAGCGGATCCGGCCTGTCCTGTCGAGGAGCACGAACGTGTGCCCGGCGGTATCGGGGTGCATGCCCTGACCGAGGACGTCGTAGGCCCGAGACATGTCGCGGTCCTCGTCGCTGATCAGCGGCGTCGTGATGCCGTACGCAGCGGCAGCCTGCCTGAGCGCCGAGGGCGGGTCGGTGGTGATGTTCACGAGCACGAGCCCGCGTCGCTCCAGCTCGTCGGCTCGCTGCTGCAACGACTGGATCTGCTCGAAGCACGCCTGGCACATGACGCCCTCGCTGAAGAAGAGAAGGACGTTCCTGCCCCGCAGCGTGGCGCTCGAGACCGGGTCGCCGGTGACGGCGTCGCGCTCCGCGAAGGAGGGAGCCGGGCCCGAGGCCGGGCGGTCGGCGGTGGCGCCGGGCGCACCACGCTCGAACAGGCGTGGCACGACGAAGCTGGCGGCCAGCAGCGCGACGACGCCGGCCCCGGCGGCGATCCACTGCCACGATGTGCTCCTTGACCCGACGCGACGCCGTGGGTCTTTGACCGGAGCGGTCGGGTGCTTGCTCATGACGTCTTCTCTCCTTTGTCTCTCAGCACCGTGTAGAGCAGGAAACCGGTGAGCACGATGACGCCCGGCGCGAAGACGACGTTCGGGATGTCGTCGATCCGGCTCCCGACCGACCTCATCGCCTCGCCGAGGGTGCGCTGGAACCCGGGTGCCGCCTCCGCGTTGCCGGTGAGCGCGAGTGCGATGAACAGCACGCCGAAGACGGCGAAGATCGCGCTGCCGGCGAGGCGCGAAGCGGTGATGCGCTTCGCGTACGAGCCGACACGGAGGGTGAGCCGGCGATCGGGGATGCGGCCGTGCAGGCGGCCCGCGGCGAACGCGACCGGCAGCAGCGGCGCGATCAGGCCGAGGATGTAGGCACCGCCGAGCAGCAGGCCGCCCGGGATCGACGCGCTCGTCGCGGAGAGGGCGATCGCGCCGGCGAGCACCGGCGCGCAGCAGGCGGTCGCGGCGCCCGAGAACGCGCCGAGGCCGAACACCGACAGCTTCGACCCTGTCAGCTGCGGCTGCGGCACCGAGAGCGGGAGCATCGAGCCGCGGTAGAGAGCGATCGCGACGCCGATCATCATCACCCCGCCGAGCACGAACAGCTGCGGGTGCCAGCCGCTGATGCGCGAGGCGAGCGCCGCCGCGCCGAGGGTGATCGGCAGGACGACGAGCGACACGCCGGCGACGTAGATCGCGCTCATCCGCGCCACGCGCATCCGGCTGCCGCCGGAGACGGCCGCGAGGTACGTCGGGAGCATGACGCCGGAGCAGCATGGCGCGAAGAAGGCGACGAGACCGGCCGCGAACGCGGCTGCGACCGAGCCGGCGAGCAGGAGGTCGGTCACAGCCCGAGCTCCTTGCGCAACCGCCTTTGCGAGAGCCGTCCGTACGCGACGACGCGCGTGCCGTCGGCGAGCACGGGCAGGAACGCCAGCGGGACGCCCTGCGCGGCGAGGTCTGCAGCCTCCGCAGAGAGAACGTCGACCTCGCGGTAGGAGACGCCGAGCGCACCGAGCGTCTCGCGCCCGTGCTCGCAGAGATGGCAGCCGGCTCCCGTGACGAGGGTGAGTCCCATCGCCGACGACGATCGGCCCCGGCTGTGAAGGTGCCGTGAAGCTCGGCGAAGTTCCGTGGTTTCTACGGAGCGCTTCGGCGCAGGTCGTCCACGAGCTCCCCCGGCTACGGCTCGAGGCGCCGTGCTCCTCCCTTCATGCCGTCTTCACATCGGCCCGGCACCGTACGCTTCGAGGCGTCCCGTGAACAAGAAGATCGTGGTCATCGACGACGAGCAGTCCGTGCAGGACGTCGTCAGGGCGTACCTCGAGAAGGACGGCTACCTCGTCTACGTGGCGGGGAACGGCGGCGACGGGCTCGCGCTCGCCGAGCGGACGACGCCCGCGCTGATCGTGCTCGACTTGATGCTCCCCGACGTGTCCGGCGAGGAGATCTGCCGGCAGATCAGGCAGCGATCGGACGTGCCGATCCTGATGCTGACCGCGAAGGCGAGCGAGGACGAGCGTGTCGGCGGCCTGCAGCTCGGCGCCGACGACTACCTGACGAAGCCGTTCAGCCCCCGCGAGCTCGTCGCTCGCGTGCGCGCGGTGCTGCGCCGCTCGCAGGACGTCGAGACGCCGCTCGTCGAGGTGCTCTCGTTCGACGGCGGAGCGCTCGAGGTCGACACCGTGCAGCACGAGGTGAGGCGGGACGGCGCGCCCGTCGACCTGACGCCGAACGAGTACAAGCTGCTCGTCACACTCGCCCGCTACCCCGGCCGCGTCTACTCGCGCTTCGAGCTGATCAACCATGTCCAGGGCTACGACTTCGAGGGGTACGAGCGCACGATCGACGCGCACGTGAAGAACCTGCGCAAGAAGATCGAGCCCGACCCGCGGCACCCACGCTACGTCGAGACGGTGTTCGGCGCCGGCTACCGGCTGCACAAGGCATGACGTCCTTCGCCCGCCTGGGTCTGCGGGCGCGACTCGCGATCGCCCTCGTCAGCGTCGCCGTGCTCACGGTCGGCCTCGCCACTCTGCTCGCCAACCGCGGCCTCCCTCCGCTCGTGGACGACGCCGCGCGGTCGCGCCTGCAGCGCTCCGCCGCGCACGTGGCCGGGATCGCCGCAGCCGTCTATCGAGACGAGGGCGGCTGGTCGCCCGCAGCCCGGGAGACGGTGGCGCACGTGGCAGCGCTGGACGGCCTGCGGATCGTCGTGCGCATAGACGGCAGGCGCTACGGGCCAGACCTCACGAGCGCCGTGACGGCGGACGCGGCCGTCACGGTCGGCGGCCGACGCGTGGGCAGCGTCGAGGTCGCACAGGAAGGCGACGGCCTGCTCACGCCCGAGGAGGCACACCTCCAGCACGCGCTCGACAGGCTCCATCTCGCCGCCGGCGCGGCGGCGGCCGTCGCCGCGCTGCTGCTCGCCTTCGTCCTCGCGGAGACGCTTTCGCGGCCGCTCCGCCGGATCCGGGTTGCCGCCCAGCGCATCGGACAGGGGGATCTGAGCGTGCGCGTCGAGCCGGTCGGCGACCCCGAGGTGCGCTCCGTCGCACAGGCCCTGAACCGGCTCGCGGAGACGCTCGAGCACGAGGAGGAGATCCGCAAGCAGACGGTCGCCGATCTCGCGCACGAGCTGCGTACCCCGGTCAACGGCCTCCTCGCTCGTATCGAGGCGGCGCAGGACGGGGTCCTCACAGGACACGACAACCTGGAGGCGATGCACGAGGAGGCGCTGCGCCTCACACGGCTGCTCGACGACCTGTCCCGCCTGGCCGACGCCGAGCAACCCGGTCTCCTGCTCGAGAAGCAGCCGCTCGACCTCGGCGAGGTCGTCAGGTCCACCGGCGCGTCCTTCTCCCCTCGCTTCGCCGACGCGGGCGTGGGATTCGATGTCCATGTCCGGCCGGCCTGGGTCGACGGCAACGCCGGCCGTCTCGAGCAAGTCGTGTCCAACCTGCTCTCGAACGCGCTTCGCTACACGGAGCGTGGCGGCTCGGTGACGGTCGCGGTCGGGCGCACCGGCAACGAGGCGGTCCTGGAAGTCGCGGACACCGGCATCGGCATCGAGCCGGACGACCTGCGCCACGTCTTCACGCGCTTCTGGCGCGGAGATCGCTCCCGTTCGCCCGCGACGGGCGGATCCGGCATCGGCCTTGCCATCGTCCGCGAGCTCGTGCGCGCCCACGACGGCCGCATCGACGTCGACAGCACGGTGGGCAAGGGCTCGCGGTTCCGCGTCGTGCTGCCCGCGGTCGAGCGGCCGACGCCGGCGAAGCACCCGGCGCCCGAGCTCGACCGCGCGGGCACGTAGCGGTCCTGGCGCCGCGTTCATGCGACCGGCAGATCTCCTTCACCGGTCCTCCACACACGCGCGTCACTGTGGAGAGCGTCAAGTGAAAGGACGGAAGATGCTGCTCCCGGCGATCAGGCGCAGCCGACGACCGCTCAGGTCGCGGCTTGCCAGCGAGGGCGGGGCGGGGCTCGTGCGCGTGTGCGGCGGCTACAGCCCGGACGTCGTGTACGCGCGCGCCGGAGACCCGATCCGCATCACGTTCCTGCGCGAGGAGACGGCCTCGTGCTCGGAGCGGGTCGTGTTTCCGGCCTTCGGGAAGAGCGCGATGCTGCCCTACGGGACGAGCGTCGTGGTCGAGCTGCCGCCGAGCCCGCCCGGCACCTACGAGTTCACCTGCGCGATGAACATGCTCCGCGGCAGGCTCGTCGTCGAAGAGCGCCGATGACGCCGCTCGCCGCCGGGCGACTCCCCGGCCCGAAGCGCGGCGGCAGCGAGAGACCCGACCACGAGGCGTGAGGAGGGGCGGACGGGGCGTGGAGGCGGCGTCCCGTCAGCGCGCCGACGGCCGTGGAGGCGTAGACGGCGAGCCAGAGCACCGCACATGCCCTTCACACGATCAGCAGACGCACTTCACGTGGTCTTCAGCGCCGCACGCGACAGTTGGGATCCGACCGTCCTAGGAGGCTCACATGTACTGGCAGCTGGGTTCCGTCCTCTACGCGCCGACGAGGCTCGCCGGCAGCGACCGTGGCGGGAGAGCGATCCATGACTAGCGTCGCCCTCGAACGAAGAACGCTCGCGGGGCGCGCCTGGAGCGCGGTGCTCGCCGCCTGGGGCGGCTTCGTCGGTCTCCTCCCGCACGTCCTCCATCACGTGGGGCCGCTCGCGGGCGCTGCGCTGCTCGCCGGCGCGACCGGGCGCGCCCTGTTCGCCGCAATCGGGTTCGTGGCCGCGATCCCCTTCCTGCGCCGCGTCCACCGCCGCTTCGGCAGCTGGCGCGCTCCGGCGATCGCGCTCGCGATCTTCGTGGCGATGTTCTCGGTCTCGAGCTTCGTGATCGGGCCCGCCATCTCCGGCGGCGGCGAGTCGAACCAGCCGTCGATCGAGCAACCGGGCGGTGGCCATGCAGGGCACCACTGAGACAGGCGAGGACGGCTCGGCCTCGCGGCCACGGGAAGAAGGCGCGTGATGGACGGCTACGGTTACGGGCTCTGGGTGCTGGTGGTCGTCAACTCGTTGATCTTCGTCGTCTTCGCGGCGAGCTTCTTCCACCCGCGCTCGCGGCGCGACTGGCGCGTGCTCGGCGGCTTCTCCGCCTTCGTCGTCGCACTCTTCACGGAGATGTACGGCTATCCGCTGACGGTCTACCTGCTCACGGGCCCGCTCGGTGGGATCGTCCCCGGCGTCGGCCTCTCCCACAACGCGGGGCACCTGTGGGCCGACCTGATCGGCTGGAAGGGCGATCCGCACGTGAGCCCGTTCCACCTCGCGAGCTACGTGTTCGTCATCGGCGGCTTCTGGCTGATCGCCGCCGCCTGGCGCGTGCTGTTCGCCGCTCTCAAGGCCGAGACGCTCGCGACGACCGGGCCGTACGCGCGCCTGCGCCATCCGCAGTACGCCGGATTCGTCCTGATCATGATCGGCTTCCTGCTGCAGTGGCCGACGCTTGCGACGCTCGTCATGTTCCCCGTCCTGCTCCTCGTCTACCGGCGCCTGGCGATACGCGAGGAAGCGGAGGTCGCCGCGCGCTTCGACATGGAGTGGGAGCGCTACCGTGAGCGGACGCCGCGGTTCGTCCCGCGCCTGCAGCAGCCGCCCTCGTCGCCGCTGCCCGGCAAGCCGTGACGGCCGCTGGGGCGTGCCGGACGCCCGCCGCCGGCTCCTCGCCGGGCCGGCAAAGGTCGTCGTCTCCCTCTCCGCGGTCGTGGCGGCGGTCGCTCTCGTGCTGCTCCTGAGCGGCCTGCGACGCGGCCTGGGCGAGCAGGTGACGACCTACCTCGACCACCAGCCTCCTGTCCTCGTGTCGCGTTCAGCAGCCGCGAGACGGCCAACGCCCTGAACGAGCTGCCCGGCACGGCGACGTTCCTCCTCGTCACCCCGCAGCGCGGACGTACGATACCCCTGTAGGGTATGATCGAAACCGACGACCGCAGGAGGAAAGGGATATGAGCACGACGCTCACGTACACCGTGCCCGGCATGCACTGCGGCCACTGCAAGGCCGCCGTCACTGAGGAGGTCTCGGCCCTCGAGGGGGTGGAGTCCATCGTCGTCGATCTCGAGTCGAAGCGCGTCGATGTTGTCGGCGAGCGTCTCGACGACGCCGCGATCCGCGCCGCGATCGAGGAGGCGGGGTACGAGGCGGCGTGACGACCACCGTCGCCGATAGTCCCGAACGCGTCCACCTCGAGATCGAGGGCATGACGTGCGCCTCGTGCGCGGCGCGGATCGAGAAGAAGCTGAACAGGCTCGAAGGCGTCGAGGCGACCGTCAACTACGCGACCGAGGAGGCGGCCGTCTCCTTCGACCCGGAGCGCGTCGACGTGGACGCGCTGATCGCGGCCGTGGAGGCGGCCGGCTATCGCGCCGCGCTGCCGTCCGACATCGCCGGCGGCGACGACCCGACCCGGCTGCTGCGCCGGCGCCTGCAGGTCGCCGTGATCCTGAGCGTCCCGCTGGCGGTGCTGGCGATGGTCCCGCCGCTGCAGTTCGGCCGCTGGGAGTGGGTCGCGCTCGCGCTGTCCACGCCCGTCGTGTTCTGGGCGGGCTGGCCGTTCCACCGCGCGGCCTTCCAGAACGCACGGCACGGCGTGGCGACGATGGACACGCTGATCTCGATCGGCACGCTGGCGGCGTGGCTGTGGTCGACCGTCGTCCTCGTCGGCGGCCTCGCCGCGGACACCTACTTCGAGGTCGGCGCCGTGATCACGGCGCTGATCCTGCTCGGCCGCTACCTCGAGGCGCGCGCGAAGCGCCGCTCGGGCGAAGCGATCCGCGCCCTGCTCGAGCTCGGCGCGAAGGAGGCGCGCGTGCTCCGCGACGGCGAGGAGGTGCTCGTGCCGATCGGCGAGCTCGTCGTGGGGGACATGTTCGTGGTGCGGCCGGGCGAGAAGATCGCGACCGACGGCGTCGTCGTCGAGGGCGTCTCCGCCGTCGACCAGTCGATGCTGACGGGCGAGCCGGTGCCGGTCGAGGTTGCGCCCGGCTCCGAGGTCGCCGGCGCGACGATCAACACCTCGGGCCGTGTCGTCGTCGAGGCGACGAAGGTCGGGGCCGATACGGCGCTCGCGCAGATCGCCCGCCTCGTCGCCGAGGCGCAGGCAGGCAAGGCGCCGATCCAGCGGCTCGTCGACCGCGTCTCGAGCGTGTTCGTGCCCATCGTGATCGGCATCTCCCTCGCGACGCTCAGCGGCTGGCTCGTCTTCGACGGCAGCGTCTCCGCCGCGTTCACCGCCGCCGTCGCCGTCCTCATCATCGCGTGCCCCTGCGCTCTCGGGCTGGCGACCCCGACGGCGCTGATGGTCGGCACCGGCCGCGGCGCCCAGCTCGGCATCCTCATCAAGGGCCCGGAGGTGCTCGAGCAGACGCGGCGGATCACGACGATCGTGCTCGACAAGACCGGCACCGTCACCGAGGGGAAGATGTGGGTCGCCGACGTCGTCACCGCCGCCGGCACCGATCTGCGGGAGCTGCTCCACCTCGCCGGCTCGGCCGAGAACGCGAGCGAGCACCCGATCGCCCGCGCGATCGCCGAGCGCGCGCACACCGAGATCGGCCGGCTCGCAAGCGTCGAGAGCTTCACGAACCGGGCGGGGATGGGCATCGAGGCCGTGGTCGACGGACATGCGGTCGTCGTCGGACGTCCCGCCACGCTCGAGAGCGAATGGGGGCTTCGCTTCCCACCCGACCTGACCGCGGCGCGCGAGCAGGCGGAGGCCCGCGGCCAGACGGTCGTCGCAGCTTCCTGGGACGGTGCCGTTCGAGGCATCTTCGTCATCGCCGATCGGATCAAGCAGTCCTCCGCCGACGCCGTCGCGGAGCTGAGGCAACTCGGCCTCACCACGGTGCTCCTCACCGGCGACAACGCGCGCACCGCCGCGGTCGTCGCCGCCGAGGTCGGCGTCGAACGCGTGCGCGCCGACGTGCTCCCGTCCGACAAGAGCGCCGAGGTGGCGCGCCTGCAGCAGGCGGGAGAGGTCGTCGCGATGGTCGGCGACGGCGTCAACGACGCGCCCGCGCTCGCCCAGGCCGACCTCGGCCTTGCGATCGGCACCGGCACCGACGTCGCGATCGAGGCGAGCGACATCACGCTCGTCTCCGGCGACCTGCGCGCCGCCGTCGACGCCATCCGCCTCGCCCGCCGGACGCTGCGCACGATCAAGGGCAACCTGTTCTGGGCCTTCGCCTACAACGTCGCCGCGATCCCGCTCGCGGTCGCCGGCCTGCTCAACCCGATCGTCGCCGCGGCTGCGATGGCGTTCTCGAGCATCTTCGTCGTCACGAACTCGCTGCGGCTGCGCCGCTTCCACAGCGTCAGGGAGGGAACGTGAGCCACGGCTACGCGAAGGACAAGGACGCGCTGATCAAGCGCCTGCACCGGATCGAGGGTCAGGTTCGCGGTATCGAGAGGATGGTCGAGGGCGACCGCTACTGCATCGACATCCTCACCCAGATCGCCGCGGTGAGGACCGCGCTCGAGCACGTGGGCGCCAGGCTGCTCGAGGACCACGTCAACCACTGCGTCGCCGGCGCGATCAGATCCGGCGACGACGCCGCCGTCGCGCACAAGACCACCGAGCTGCTCGAGGCCGTGCAGCGATTCGTGAAGACCCGGTAGCGCCCGCATGCGCGCGGATGCACCCGCGAGCGGGCACGACCACCCCGGGCAGCGGCCGCCCGCCGTAGCGGCCGAGACCACCACGCTCCACGTCGGGGGTCTCTACCGCGCGTCCGAGAAGGCGGTCGTCGAACGGTCGCTCGCTGCCCGGCCGGGCGTTCTCGCCGTCGACGCGAATCCGGTCGCCCAGACGGCGACGGTCAGGTTCGACCCGCGGGAGACCACGGTCGCGGCACTGCGCTCGTGGGTCGAGGAATGCGGCTTCCACTGCGCCGGTCAATCGGTTCCCGGCCACGTGTGCGACCCGCTGCACGAGCCCTCGCCACAGGAGTCTCCGCTCGAACGCGTCCACGACCACGGCGGGCACGGAGCGCCCGCCGCGGCGGCGGCGGGGGGCGACGGCGGAGCGAGCGAGCGAGCCGCCCACGCGCACGGGCACGGCGACGGCGGCCATGCCGGGATGTCGATGGCGGGAATGGTGCGCGAGATGCGCGACCGCTTCCTCGTCGCGGTCGCGCTCGCTGTCCCGATCGCCGTCTGGTCGCCGATGGGCGAGAGCCTGTTCGGCTCCATCCCCCCCACCCCGCTCGGAATGCGCACGGAGGTCTGGCAGCTCCTCCTCAGCCTGCTGGTCGTCTTCTACTCGTCCTCGATCTTCTTCCGCGGCGCCTACCACGCGCTGAGGGCGAGAACGCTCGACATGATGGTGCTCGTCGCCGTCGCGATCGGTACCGGCTGGGTCTACTCCGTCGCGGCCACGTTCTGGATCGAGGGCGAGGTCTTCTACGAGGCGTCCGCGTTCCTGGCGGCATTCGTCCTGCTCGGGCACTGGTTCGAGATGCGCGCCCGCGGCGGCGCGAACGACGCCATCCGCGCGCTGCTCGACCTGGCTCCGCCGCAGGCCGTCGTGCTGCGGGACGGTGTCGAGCTGGAGATCCCGACGGCGGACGTCGTCGTCGGCGACCTGCTGCTGATCCGGCCGGGAGCGAAGGTGCCGGTCGACGCGGAGGTGGTCGAGGGCGAGAGCGCCGTCGACGAGTCGATGGTCACGGGCGAGAGCCTGCCCGTCTCGAAGCGCCCGGGCGAGGCGCTGATCGGGGCGACGATCAACAAGAACGGGACGCTGCGGGCGAAGGCGACCGCCGTCGGGGCGGACACGGCGCTCGCGCAGATCGTCGAGCTCGTGCAGGAGGCGCAGAACTCGAAGGCGCCGGCACAGCGGCTCGCCGACCGTGCCGCCTTCTGGCTCGTGCTCGTCGCCCTCGTCGGCGGGGCCGGGACGTTCCTCGTCTGGTACCTGGCGGCGGGCGTCTCGGTGCAGCGGGCGCTCGTCTTCGCGATCACGGTCGTCGTGATCACCTGCCCGGACGCGCTCGGACTGGCGACGCCGACGGCGATCATGGTCGGTACCGGCCTCGGCGCCGAGCGCGGCATCCTGTTCAAGAACGCGGTCGCGCTCGAGCGGATCGCCTCGCTCGATACCGTCGTCCTCGACAAGACGGGGACGCTGACGAGGGGTCAGCCGGAGGTCGTCGAGGTCGCGACGGCTGACGGTGTCGGCGAGGCCGACGTGTTGCGACTCGTCGCCGCGGTCGAGCGCGAGAGCGAGCACCCGCTCGCCGAAGCGATCGTCGCGTCGGCGACGAGTCGCGGCATCGAGATACCTCGGGCCGTCGAGTTCGAGGCGGTGCCGGGACACGGCGCGATCGCGCGCGTCGACGGACGGCGTGTCGCGGTCGGCAACCAGAGGCTGCTCGACCGCGAGCGGGTCGCGCTCGACGGGCTCGCGGACAGGGCCGGGGTGCTCGCCGAAGAAGGACGCACCGTGGTGCGCGTCGCCGTCGACGGCAAGGCGGCGGGGCTGATCGCGATCGCGGACGCGGCCCGCGATACCGCAGCCGAGGCGGTCGCCGCCCTGAAGGAGATCGGCATCACGCCCGTCATGCTCACCGGCGACAACGAGGCCACGGCACGGCGCATCGCCGCCGAGGTCGGTATCGACGAGGTGCTCGCGGACGTGCTCCCCGGCGACAAGGCGGCGAAGGTGGCGGAGCTGCAGGCCGCCGGGCGCAAGGTCGCGATGGTCGGCGACGGCGTCAACGACGCCCCCGCCCTCGCGCAGGCCGACGTCGGCATCGCCATCGGCGCCGGCACGGATGTCGCGATCGAGACCGCCGACGTCGTGCTGATGCGCTCCGACCCGCTCGACGTCGCGACAGCGGTGCGGATCGGACGCGGCACCGTGCACAAGATGCGCCAGAACCTCGGCTGGGCGATCGGCTACAACTCGCTCGCGCTCCCGATCGCCGCAGGCATCTTCGGGCGCTGGGGCCTCGTGCTCCGTCCCGAGGTCGCCGCCATCTCGATGTCCGGCTCGAGCGTCGTCGTCGCCGTGAACGCGCTCGCGCTGAAACGGCTGCGGCTGCCGGGACACCGTGCCGGCGAAGGCTGAGCGAGACGTGAAGAACCGACGATCTCGGGAGCTCGCAAGGTTCCGGAGCCTCCGTCGCGAATACGATGCAGATCGTGATCCGCCTCCGCAGGAGCATCGAGCACGCCCTGCGGCACCCGATCCTGGGGCCGCTGCTCCTCGTCCTGCTCGCGGTCGTGCTCGCACTCATGGTCGTCCACGAGGGAAGCGAAGAGGCGATCGGCGACGCGGGTGACCTCTGCATGGGGATCGCCCTCCTGCTCGTCGCGATCGTCGCTCTCGTCCGTGTGCGGCCGCTGCTGATCATGACCGCCGCGGAGGTCGTGCGCGGGCCGCCAGGGTTCGCCGTCCGCGCTCTTGCGGACGGATGCAGCACGCCGTCGTGCTCTCCGCTGCGGCTGTAGGGCGACCCGGCCCCGCCCGGGGCCTCCTGTCGCTCTTCATCGCCGAAACGGAGGGTTTCACCGTGAACGAGAAGGTCATCACCGCCCTGCCGCGCCCGTCGCGCGCCTACGCGCCGGCGCCGACGCCCGCCTGGGTCGAGCGCGTCGACTCGTGGGAGTCGGTCGCCGACTCGCCCGCGTTCGTCGGGTTCGCGAAGCGGATTCTCGAGCTCGCCGCGCCGCAGCCGCACGACGTCGCCGTCGACCTCGGCTGCGGCACCGGGCTGCTCGCGCTTCCGCTCGCGGAGCTGACGTCGCGCGTGAGCGCCGTCGACTATTCGAAGACGATGCTCGCGCGACTCGCCGATCGGGCGCAAGCCGGTCGGCTGGAGAACCTCGACCCCGTGCATGCCGACCTCCGCGAGCTTCCGCTCGAGGACGAGTCGGCAACCGTGGTGGTGTCGAACTACGCCTTCCACCACCTCGCCGACGAGGGCAAGGAGCTCGCGCTCAGCGAGGCGCGACGGGTGCTTCGCCCCGGAGGACGGCTCGTCGTCTGCGACATGATGTTCGCCCTGTCGCTCGCCCCGCGCGATCGCGCGATCATCACCAGCAAGGTCGTCGCGATCGCCCGCAAGGGCCCGGGCGGCATCCTCCGTCTCGCCCGCAACGCCGGGCGCGTGGCGGCCGGGCGCTGGGAGCACCCGTCGCCGCCGCAGCGATGGCGGGAGATGCTCGAGGGACGGAGCTTCACGGCCGTCACCGTCGAGCCGATCGAGCACGAGGCGGGGATCGCGTGTGCCCGCCGCCCCCTCAGGCGGGCATCGTGAAGCCCGCGGCCCTCATCGGCGCCCTCGCGATCGGCGTCGCCGCATGGCTCGTCTCCACCTCGCCCGGGACGACGGGCGCAACGAGCGTGAACGCGTCGGCGTCGGGGTCGAAGGCGCCCGCCGGCCGCGCGCGTCGCGTCGGGCCCGTGCCCGTCGTCCGCCAGGTGTTCAGGAACAACTGCGAGACGGCCGCTCTGTCGATGATCCTCGCGGCGGCGGGCCGGCCGGTCGACCAGCGCGCGCTGCAGCAGGCCGTGGCGAAGAGCGGCCCGCTCGACCCGATCGTCGCGTCGGACGGGACATGGGTCTGGGGCGACCCCGATCGAGGCTTCGTGGGGCGCGCGGCCGGCGGCGGCACGGCGGGCGGCTTCGGCGTCTACCAGGGCCCGATCCGGCGGCTGGCCGCGGTCCACGGCGTGGCGCTCGCCGACCTGAGCCGCAGGCCGGTCGAGGACATCTATGCGCGCGTGGCGCGAGGTCGGCCGGTGATGGCCTGGGTCGGCCTCTCGGAGGGTCCCTACCGCCGCTGGTCGACACCGGCCGGGAAGACGGTCGGCGTGAACTTCGGAGAGCACACGGTCGTGCTGGTCGGCATGCGCGGGACCGGCCTGCTCGTGAACGATCCTCTCGTCGGGGAGCGGGTCGTCTGGTCGCGTGCGACCTTCGAGAGGAGGTGGAGCCTGCTCGGCAGGCGCGCGCTGGGGCTGTAGTGCCGGGGCTGCCGTCGGCGCCGCCGGCTGAGTAGCATGGGTCGTCGATGAGCGCGCCCGCCCTAGTCGGCGCCGGCAGGCCGACGGTGCGGATCCGGGGTACCCGGTACCCGGTTCTGCTGCCGACGCTCCGCGATCCCCGCCTCCACCTGGCGGCGGTGATCGTGTCGTTGCAGGTGCTCGGGCAGACGGCGTTCGCGTTCCGGCTCTCGATCGCCCAGATCCTCGTGGCGCTGCTCACGTGCGCGGTGCTCGAGGTCGGGATCGCCTTCTGGCGCCGGCGGGTGATCATGTGGCCCGCGAGCGCGCTCCTGACCGGAAACGGCGTCGCCTTCATCCTGCGCGTGCCCGGCACCGAGCACGGCGACTGGTGGAGCCTCCGCGGCGCGTGGATCTTCGCAGGGACGTCGGCCGTGGCGCTGCTCTCGAAGCACCTGATCCGCGTCCGCGGCCGGCACATCTTCAATCCGTCGAACGTCGGTCTCGTGCTCGGCTTCCTGCTGCTCGGCCCGGAGCTCGCCGACCCGCTCGAGTTCTGGTGGGGGCCGACGTCGACGTGGCTCGTGCTCGCCCTGACGATCATCGTCGCCGGTGGGCTCGTGATCCTCGCGCGCCTGCGCCTGCTCGGCATCGCCGTCGTCTTCTGGCTCACGTTCGCCGCCGCCCTCGGCGTGCTCGCCGCCGCCGGGCATGCGATGACCGCACGCTGGCATCTCGGCCCGATCGCGGACGCGGAGTTCTGGCGCGTGCTCGTGTTCTCGCCCGAGATCCTCGTCTTCCTCTTCTTCATGATCACCGACCCGAAGACGGTTCCCGACGGCCGCCTCGGACGCCGCCTGTACGCCGCTTCCGTGGCGCTGCTCGCGGCGCTCCTCATCGCGCCGCAGAAGACCGAGTTCGGAAGCAAGGTCGCGCTCCTCGGCGCCCTCACGCTCGTGTGCGCGGCGCGGCCGCTGGTGGAGCGGCTCGCCGCCCGCGGCGCCCCGGCCTGGGCGGCCCGCCTCCTGCGGGGCGAGGGCCCCGGCGTGGCCGCGATGCGCACCGCGACGGCGCTCACGGCAGCGGCGGCCGCCGCGGGGTTGCTCGTCCTGGCCGGCATCCCCGCCCGCTCGAGCGCCGGGGCGGCGAACGCGCGGGCGACGAGCGCCGGCGGCCTGCCCCAGGTGACGGTGGGGCCGTCGAAGGGCGTCGCGACCCGGATCGACCCGCGTACGGCGCGGCAGATCGCCGCCGACGTCGTCGCCGACCTCCGCGCCGAGGCGGATGCGCTACGGCGGCGAGACACCGCCCGTGCAGCCGCCGGCGCCGGCGGCGCCCGGCTCGCGGCGCTGCTGCGCGCGATCCGCGCTGCAGGCGGGCGCGCCGTCGTCGTGCCCGACTACCACGTCGAGCGCATGCGCGTCACGCTCGAGCCCGGCAAGGGCCAGGCGCCGCCGACGGTCGTCGCGGCGCTCGAGGGGACGGTGCGGCAGGCGACATACGCGGGGTCGGCCCCGGCGGTCGCGCGCCGCGGCGACCCGGCACGCTTCGCGCACACGCTCGAGCTCGCGCTCGTGGACGGCAGGTACGTGATCGTTGGCTCCCGGGGCTCCGCGGCCGCTTTCCCCGGCACGCCGGCTGCGGAGACCGCGGCCGCCTCGGGCTTCGCCGGCGTGCGTCTGACGGACGTCGCCGCGCAGGTGGGGCTCGACTTCCGTCAGGGCGCGTTCCGCTTCGGGGTCACGGCCGATCCGGTGGCGATGATGGGAGGCGGGCTGTGCTGGCTCGACTACGACAACGACGGCTGGCTCGACCTGTTCGTCGTGAACTCGTACTCGGAGCTCGACATCGGCCGCTGGCAGGAGCAGGGTGGGCTGCCGCGCAGCGCCCTCTTCCACAACGTGAGGGGCAGGTTCGTCGACGTGAGCCGCGGCTCGGGGGCCGACCTTCCCCTGCGCGGGAACGGGTGCGTGGCGGCGGACTTCGACCTGGACGGCAGGACGGACATCTACGTGACGACCGGCGGGTACAACGTGGCAACCGACGGGTACGACGCGCTCCTGTGGAACAACGGCGACGGCACGTTCAGCGAGGGTGCCCGCGCGGCAGGGATCACCTCGTCCGGCTGGCACGCGGGCGCGGCGGTCGGCGACGTCAACGGCGACGGGCGGCCCGACCTGTTCGTCGCCGGCTACACCGATCTCAACGCCCCGCTCCCGGGCTCAGCGGCCGGCTTTCCCACCGGCTACAAGGGTGTGCGCGACCGCCTCTACCTCAACGAGGGCCCGGCCGCCGGGACGCGCGCGAGGTTCCGCGAGGTGGGGGCGCAGGCGGGAATCGAGAAGGCCGGGATCGAGCACGGCCTCGGGGCGCTGTTCAGCGACGTCAACGGCGACGGGCGCCTCGACCTGTACGTCGCCAACGACGCGGACCCGAACCGGCTGTACGAGAACGTCCCGTGGCCGGGAGGCGCGGCCGCCGACCCTGCCGGGCTCGGCTTCCGGCTCGAGGAGCGTGCGCGCCGCGAAGGCGTCGCCGACCCGAACGCCGGCATGGGCATCGCCTCCGCGGACTACAGCGGCGACGGGCGCCCCGACCTGTTCGTGACGAACTCCCACGGCCAGCTGCACGCGGTCTACCGCAGCAGGGGCCCGCGGGCGCGGGGAGCGTCGTTCACGGACGCGCGCCCGGGCTTCGCCTCCGCCTTCGACACGAGCCTCGCCGGCTGGGGCGTGTCATGGGTCGATCTCGACCTCGACGGCAATCCCGACCTCGCCGTCGCCAACGGCGCCATCCCGGTCATGAACCTGGCGAAGGACGCGGAGCCGATCCAGGTGTTCGAGAACCTCTCCGGGCAGGGGCAACCGGGGCAGTTCGCCGACGCCGGCGGGCTCGCCGGCCTGCGCCGGCTGCCGCGCGTCAACGGCCGCGGTCTCGCGGCGGCCGACTTCGACAACGACGGCAACGTCGACGTCGCGGTGAGCTCGATCGGCGGCAGGCTCGTCCTGCTGCGGAGCACCGCGCCGGCCCGCCACTGGCTCGAGGTGAAGCTGACGACGTTCTCTCCCGGCGCCGTGGTCACCGCCGTCTTGCCCGACGGGCGCCGGCTCGTGCGCGAGGTGCATGCCGGCAGCAGCTACCTCTCCTCGGAGGATCCGCGCGTCCATTTCGGCCTGGGAGACGCGGCCAGGGTGCGAGAGCTCCGCGTCCGCTATCCGGACGGCAGGGAGACCCGCCTCGCGGACGTCGCCTCGAACCAGATCGTCGTCGTCGGTCGCGGGCGGTAGACGCGCCACGCGAGGGCGATCGACCCGCTCACGGGACGCACGCATCGCACGGCACCTCGCGCGTGCGGCGTGGCCCGCGGCTCGAGGTTCGAGCTCGACCGTTGCGGCAGAACGGCCAGGGGGCGAGCGTGAGCGGGTGCTCGTGCTCCTCGATCGAGGGATTTGCGGCGCTTGCAGTCAAGGTTTCGGCTGCCGATGCCGTCTCTGCCTAAACGACCTACAGGAGGTAACCGTGGTCAAGAAGCTCGTCCTGATCGGGGCGGCAACAGCGCTTCTCGCGCCGGGTGTCGCGAGCGCGGCCCAGAAGCGGGGCGCGATCGTCAAGATCGACGCCAAGACGGGTCTTGTCGCCGTGGCGCAGTCGCGGGGCGCGGTCGCTCTGGTGCACGTGCAGACCGTCCGCGGGCTGCGGCCCGGCGCAATCGTCGCATTCAACGCGCGGTACCTCAAGAACGGGACGTTCGCAGGTACCAGGGTGCGGGTCGTCGGACGCGCGAGGAGGTTCCATGTTCGCGCGTTCGTCATCGGCGTCCGGAAGTCGAAGAGAACCGCGATTCTCTCGGCGCGCGGCGCCGTGCTGTCTGTCCGCCTGCCCAAGCGCGTCCGCTCCTTGGCGAGCGCCCACGGCGGCGACACGCCGACCCCCGGCAGCGTCACCGACGTGACGGTCAGCGTGAGCGGCGACGGTTCACTCGCGGCGACGCAGGTCAAGGAGGTCAACCCGTCGGCGTCGGCCGGCCAGATCTCCGGGAAGGTGACGGCGGTCGGCTCCGGCTCGATCACCGTGGCCGACGGCGGCGGCTCCGTGACGATGAACGTGCCGTCAGGCATCGACGTGTCGAAGTACGCGGTCGGGGCCGACGTGCTCGCCTACTTCGACGCTGCGGCCGACGGCACGTACACGCTGAAGGCGGTCGGCGCCAACGGCAGCGAGACCGAGGCGGACGACGAGAGCGAGGTCGAGGGCGATGTCGCCGCGGCCGAGCAGGAGGTCGAGACCGAGGACGAGGCCGGCGACGACGAGGCGGGCGGCGGAGGAAACTCCTCGTCGAGCTCCGGCGACGGCGGGTCGGTCTCGGGTGGCTCAGACGACTAGAGCCAGACCGTTCGCCCGCCAGTCCGACGAGCACCTGAGCCGCCGCCTCGCGCTGGGCGAGGCGGCGGCTTTCGACGAGCTGTACCGGCGTTACGCGCACCGTCTCGCCGCGTACGGCGCCCACCTGCTGGGGGACGGCGCCGCAGGCGACGACGTCGCGCAGGTCGCCCTGCTCAACGCGTACCAGGCGCTGCGGTCGGGCACGCAGCCCGAGCGCGTCCGGCCCTGGCTCTACCGCATCGCCCACAACGCGGCGCTCGACTCGCTCGAGCGCCGGGTGTTCCCGGCCGCCGAGCCGCGCCCGGTCGAGACGGCGGCCCCCGAGGCAGGATCGCCGTCGCTGCCGGGCGGGGCGCTCGTGGCGGCGCTCGAGCAGCTCTCCGAGCGGCAGCGGCGCGTCTACCTCCTGCGCGAGCTGCACGGCTTGCGCGTCGCCGAGATCGCGGCCACGCTCTCGCTCACGGCGGAGCAGGTCGAGCAGACCCTCTTCGCGGCGCGCAACGGCCTCGCCGAGACGCTCGTCTTCGGCGGAAGGCTCGACTGCGACGCCGTTCGCCGTCTGAGTGCCGGGCCGCTCGAATGGCGGGAGCAGCGCGCGCTGCAGCGCCATCTCCGTGCCTGCGCCGCGTGCCGCGAGGTCGTTCCGAGGCGGCGCGTCGCGCCTGTCCTGTTGCCGTTCCTCCCGGTCGACTGGCTTCTCCGGCAGTTCGCGCGCGCCGTGCACTGGAGTCCGGCGGCCAAGGTGGGAGCGATTGCCGCGACGACCGCCGTCGTAGCGGCGCCGCCGCTCGCGGTGCGGCAGCTCGCACATGACAGCCACAAGGCACGGCAGGCTCCCAGGCAGGGACCATCCGGGGGATCGGCGCGCACGACAAGCGCCCGCAAGCAGGGGGCAACCGAGGTGCGAGCGGCCGCAGCATCGTCTCCACTTGCCGGCCGCCGGGCGGACTCGCCGCGAGACGGGGCCGTCGCACCACCCGGCGACGAAACCGCCAAGGCAGCGGTCACGCAGACCGATCCCTCGCACGCAGCCTCCGATCGGGCGCCAACGACGGCGCCCGGCGACCAGGGAGACGCCTCCGCGCTACCGGCGCAGCCCGCCGCGAAGCCGGCGGTGCAGCCTGCGGCGCGGCCGCGGGAGCACCCCGAGGCCTCCGAGAGGGAGACCCCCGAGACGGAGACGCCGGAAGCAGGCTGACGCGGCCGGTGGAGCTGGGGTTGGAACGACACCGACAGGAGGCCATCGCGGCCGACGGCCGGGCGGCTCTACGCGACGGCGCAGCTCAGGGTCGGGTGGGAACCATTCCGAACTTGCGCAGCTCAGGTTCCGGATCTGCGGCGAACGGCGCGCCCACAAGCGCGCGGGCTCCTCCACGGCGGCGAGACGGACGTCGACCCCGGGGATGCGCGCGCGGCACTCCCCGACGAACGGCTCCGACGGGTCGGCGGCCGCGACACGGCCGGCGCCGACGCGCCGCGCCAGTCCGGCCGTACGTGCACCCGGCCCGGCGCCCACGTCCAGGACCCGCATCTCCGGCGAGACGCCGGAAGCAGTCCCCGTCCTCGAGAGCTTCGCCCGCCACCCCGCAGTCGCCTGCGCCGCATGCACGTCACCCGTGTGGCCGGGCCCGTGGTACGGGCAGGTCGTCCTGCGGGTCGCCCGCGAGGCGGGCGGGCGTCGCGATCGCCCACAGGCCGATCGGGACGAAGGCGAGGACGAGGAGGACGCCGGCCGCGAGCGCGGCCGGGTGGTCGACGAAGACCATCAGCGCGGCACCGAGGAGGAACGAAGCGAGCCCCGCCGGGAAGAGGCGCGGCCGCCGGCTCGCGTCTTCGCCCCTCCGGGACGCTGTGCCGGACACAGGGGCAGCTCGGGGCGCCCGCTCGGCACGAGTCTCCGCCCGCCCGGGATGCTCTGCCTGACCCAGGGGCTCGTCGAGGTGCCCGCTCAGCACGAGGCGGAAGAGGAGGCCGAGCGAGGCGGCGAGGACGGGCGCGCCGAGAGCCGCCGCGACGAGGACGGCGACGAGTGTGGGACGGCCGGCCGAGGCCTCGCTGATGGTGAGCGCGCCGGGCAGGACGTCCGGGTACTGGGCGACGGCCCAGCCCCAGACGATGGCGGCGACGGCAAGCGCCGCGGCGGCACGCGCGAGGCGGAAGCGCCGCCGGGCGACGAGGCCGAGAGTGGCGCACCCGGCCACCGCCGAGAGAGCGACGAGCGGCAGGCCCGCGCCCGACAGATCCTCCCAGAGGGCGGGGCTGTCCCGGCGCACGACGAGGAGGCCGCCGAGGGCGAGTGCCCCGGCGGCGACGCCGCTTGCGAGGGCCCGGCGCCGGAAGGACTCGACGAGGTCGGCCTCCCCGGCCCGGCTCGCGTCGGCGGCGAGGTACACGGCGGCGAGGTAGGCGCCGGCGGCCACCCCGAGCAGGCCGATGAGCAGCGAGGTCGGGTTGGCCCAGCTCGTCAGGGAATCGCCGGCGGCGTTCCCGGCGGGCACCCGCCCTGAGGCGATGCCGCCGATCGCAGCGCCGAGGAAGAAGGGCGTGAGCACGGACGCGGTCGCGAACACCGCGCCGAGGGCGAGCCGCGGCCGGCCTGCCGCCACCTCGTGGCGGAAGGCGAAGGCGCTGCCGCGCAGGACGATCCCGAGGGCGGCGAGGAAGAGGGGAACGGCGAGGGTCGACATGATCGCGCCGAAGGCGGCGGGGAAGCCCGTCCAGAGGAGGACGAGGACGAAGATGAGCCAGACGTGATTCGCCTCCCAGACGGGCCCGATGGAGCGCTCGGCGAGCGCCCGCCGACGCTCGCCGGCGGCGCCGCGGCCGGCGAACAGGTCCCAGATGCCGCCGCCGAAGTCGGCCCCGCCGAGCACGACGTAGGCGCTGAGCCCGACGAGCAGCAGCGCCAGCACGGCGTCCGCGAGGATCACCGGCCCCTCCCCGAGAGCCGAGGCGGCCCCTCGCCCGGCGGGAGGGCGGGCTCGCCGTCGAGCTCGATCGGCCGGCGCGCCATCCGCCGCAGGACGAGGACGGCGGCGACGGCGAGCACGGCGTAGACGGCCGCGAGCGTGCCGTACCCGATCGGGATGCCACCGGCGCCGGTCACCGCCTCCGAGGTGCGCATCACCTCGTACACGATCCAGGGCTGCCGGCCGACCTCGGTCGTGATCCAGCCGCTGATGAGGGCGACGACGGCGAGCGGCCCGGCCGCCGCGACGGCCCGATAGAACCAGACCGAGCGCGGAAGCCTCCGCCGGCGCCAGAGGACGCCGAGGTAGACGAGGGAAAGCCCGGTGAGCGCAAAGCCGATCCCGACCATCGTCTGGAAGGCGAACCGGACCGTGTTCACGGGCGGCCGGTCGGCGGGCGGGACGGTGTCCAGGCCGGCGACGCGCGCCGACGGGTCGCGGGACGTGAGCAGCGAGAGCAGCCGCGGCAGCCGGATCCCGTACTCCACCTCCCCGTCGCGGTACCAGCCGAGCAGGGTGAGCGGCGCGCCGTCGGTCGTCTGCCCGAGCCCCTCGATGGCGGCGAGCTTCACCGGCTGCGCCGTCGCCACCTGCCGTGCCGCCCAGTCGCCGACGACGAGCTGGGCGGGTGCCGCGAGAGCGGCGGCCGTCAGCGGGACGACGAGGGCGATCCGGTGGTAGCGGTCGCGCTTCCCCCGCAGCCAGGCGACGGCGTAGACGCCGGCGGTGACGAAGCCGGCGACGAGGTACGCGGCGAGCAGCATGTGCACGAACGTCGTCCACAGGTTGTCGTTGAAGAGCGCCGCGATGGGGTCGACGTTCGTCACCCGGCCGTCGACGAGGTCGAATCCCGTCGGGTTGTTCATCCAGCCGTTGACGGAGAGGACGAAGAGGGCGCCGAGGATGCCGGCGACGACGATGGGTATCCCGCTCGCGAGGTGGGCGCCGCGGGGGAGGCGGTCCCACGCGTAGACGTAGATGGCGATGAAGATCGCCTCGAGGAAGAAGGAGAAGCCCTCGAGCGTGAAGGCGAGCCCGAAGACGGCGCCGAACTCGGCCATGAACCGCGGCCAGAGCAGCCCGAGCTCGAAGGAGAGGATCGTGCCCGACACCACGCCGACGGCGAAGAGGACGAGCATCACCTTCGACCAGCGCTTCGCGAGCGTCCTGTAGACGGGGTCGCCGGTGCGCAGGTAGAGGCCCTCGACGAAGAGCACGAAGGCCGGGAAGGCGACGCCGAAGCAGACGAGGATGATGTGGAAGCCGAGCGAGAGCGCCTGCATCTGGCGCGCCTGGAACAGGTACTCCTGGTCGACGGGCCCGCCGAAGGCGCCGACGACGCCCGCCGCCGCGGCGGCGGCCTGGGTCGCGAGCGTGCCGGGCATACGACCCCCTACGGCTCCCAGCGCAGCGCTGCGAGATCCCGATCGGTCACGGTCCGGCCGATCTCGACGTCGAAGGTCGTCACGTCACACCACCTCTCCCGTGGGTCTGGCGCGGCAGTCCGCGCGGCCCGAGGCGGTCACGACCCCGGGCGGCGTCGACCTGAACGCCTGCAGCGCCAGCGTACCAGCGGGCGCCCTCGCGGCCCGTCCGTACCACGACCGAGCGCGCAGCCATCGGCGCCCAGGCGACGCGCGAGACGCTCGCCGTCGGCGTCGCAAAGGCGGCTCCAGCTCCGCCGTGCGTCGCTGGCCGTTTGAGCGCGACCGTTCGGATTCCCTCGGCATGAGGCTAGCCGGACAGCTTCGCACCCCGCCCGTACCTCTGACGCGGGTCATGTCGATCCTGCGGTAACGAGAGCCCTCGCAGTCGCTCCACTTGTGCTCAATGATACTATTGTGCGCCTTCGACTTGTTGTGTAGCGCCGACGGAGTGCTTCTCGCTGCAGGGAACGCGCGATTCCGCTCTGCAATGTTTTTGCTACAAAAAACTTTGCTACAAATTCTTCGTGTCGCTACGATGGTGGTGTGCCTAGCGTTGCCGAGAGAGTAGAGAAGCGCATCGCGCGCCGCCCCGGACGCGTGTTCACGTTCGCGGACTTCGCCGACCTGCCCGCGTCCGCGGTCGCCCCCGCCCTCTCGCGATTGACGAGGTCGGGAAAGATCCGACGAGCGCGCAAGGGCGTGTACTACGCGCCGAAGGACACGGTGTTGGGCGAGGTGCCGATTGATCCGATCGAGATCGGTCGCGCCGCCAATGGTGTACCGACGCACCTGGCTGGGTTGAGCGCTGCAAGCGCGCTCGGGCTGACAACCCAGGTCCCCGCACGAGCCGAGCTCGCAGTTGAGGGACGACGCACAACCGGAGCAACTGGTGTCGTGACGAAGCCTCGTTTCGGCACCCGCCGCGCAGGGCTAGAGCCGGCCGAGGCTGCCTTGCTCGAGGTTCTCCGCAGCATCGTCTCGCTCAGCGAGCTCTCGCCCGAGGAGACAGTCGAGCGACTCGCCAACGTGCTGCGGCGCCCGGAAAGCATGCGTCGCGTGCTGCACGCCGCCGTGGCGGAGCCGCCGCGTGTCCGCGCAATGGTCGGCGCGCTCGCCGAACACCTCGGCGCTGCCGGGCCTGAGCTGAAACGACTCCGTTCAACGCTCAACCCCACGAGCCGCTACCGCTTCGGCCCCCTCGCCGCGCTCCCAACCGCCAGGCACTGGGGCGCACGGTGAGCCTCCACGAGCAGCCCGAGTTCCTCGACTACCTGGTCACCATCGGTGAGCGCACCGGCGCCGGCGCCGCCATCATCGAGAAGGATTACTGGGTCACCACCGTCCTGCGCGTGATCTCCGCGCGGTTCCGCGAAGGAATCGTGTTCAAGGGCGGCACGAGCCTCTCCAAAGGCTGGAACCTGATCGACCGCTTCTCCGAAGACATCGACCTGCTGATCCGCACCGACACGCTCCCAACCCGGGGCGGACGCGACCGCTACATGAAATCGATCGACGCCGCCGTCGCCGATGCTCCCGGCCTTCGCCGCCTCGCCCGGGCAGGCCGCTCCGAACGTGGCATCAGCCGAGCCGCTGTCTACTCATACGCGCCGCAAGCGCCGGCGCTCGCAGGGCTCGACGCCACGATCGTCTTGGAGATGGGAATCCGTGGCGGCGACCACCCCACCCAGACGCGCACGATCGACTCGCTTCTCGCCGAACACCTACGCGGCGCCGGCGTCGACGACGACGATCTCCAACCCTTCGAGCTCGAACTACTCGACTACCGCCGAACTTTCCTCGAGAAGCTCTTCGCGATCCACGCCGCCGTCACGCGACATCTCGAAGGCGAAACCGGCGCGCTCAACCGACAAGGGCGTCACTACTACGACATCTACCGCCTGCTCGAACGTGACGAGGTACGAGAGTTCATCGCCACGGACGGCTACCGCGCTCTCGCCTCGGAGATCGAGGACGTCACGCGCCAGTACTTCCCTGACGATCACCGAGCACCGGCCGACCTTCGCTTCGCCAACAGCCCCGCGCTCGCACCCGGCGATGACCTGCGAGTCATTCTCGATTCGGAATACACGGCAAGCCGTCACCTCTACTACGGTGATGCCCCAACTCTGGCCGAGGCCCTCTCACGAATCGAAGCGGTGCGAAATGACCTCTGAACGGCGGAGTTGCCGCCAGGAAGCGTGCCTCGATCTCGCGGAAGACGCTGCGGCTCGCCTGAACATCGCCGGCGAGCTTCCCCTCTCGTAGCAGCCCACCGGGTCAGGCTCGAAGCGGGCTTCCTCGAGAGCCCGCTCGAGCGGCGCGAGGTCGTGGTCGGTGTCGGTGTGGAAGGAGACGTGGATGTCAACAGTCTGTTGTGCCCAGATGCGTCGCTGCCTCCTGCCCACGCGTCAGGACCTGCGACCAACCCGTCTCAGCAGCGAGCTCACGCTCATTGACGGCGCCGTTCGGACGCGTCAAGAGTCGCTCCCCAATCTGCTCAGCCGAGGCCGACCACTTGGACATCTTCTCTTGGCCGCCTCGGCTCGACCAGAGGCTCTCGCACCACGAACAAGCCGCGTGGGCCTTCGATACGAGCGCGCCCGGACTCGTCGACCCAGTTCTCGTCGAACTCGGCCCGGAGCTCGAGCGCGCCCGGAGAGAAACGTCGCGCAGCGACCACGAGCTTGCGCGGCCACGGCGAGGGTACGTCATCGAGCGCGTCGATGTCCGAAGGCCAGCCTTGGGGCCAACCCAGATCACCTCGAGACGATGCTGAGCGCCACCAATCTTGACGGTGATGACGGTGACCGGGATACGTGCTCGGTTGTGCCCGCGCACAGCCCAATGCACGGGGCGCCCGAGCGCACGGCTGAGAGCCTGGACCGGCCGCGCGATCTTGAAATCTCCCGTTTCGACGTAATTCACTCGCGCAGTAGATCACCACGCAACGGCGGATATTCGACGCCTCGGATCGAGTCAGCGGCCGGCGTGACTCGCTCTCGCACATGCCGCCCCTCACCCGGCGTCGGCCGCGGTAGCGCCGCAGGCGGGAGACAGAGGCTCTCCTCCGGCCTCTCCCCCGTTGAGGAGTGCCGACGCCAGCGCGTGAGCGCGCACGCTGCCGATGCCCGCGACCTCCGCCCAGCGCTCCGGGCCTGCCTCGAGTACGCCTCCGACACTGCCGAACCGCTCGAGCAGCGTACGCGCGGTTCGATCCGAGATCCCCGGCACTGCCGCCAGGACAGCGATACCGGGCGGAGCCATCTTGGCGCGCCCCCTGGACAGCTCAGGCCGCGTTCCCCTGCGGGCCTGGCGTAGCGCCAGCCGGTGAATCCAGAGCGCCGAGTCGGCCGGGTCGCGAGTGCGAAGAATCGCAACGCCGAGGTCCGCGATCGCGAGCAACGCGCCCCGGATCGCGTTCGGATGCCTGGGACCAGCGTCGAGATCGTCTCCCTCGACGAGCAGGAACGGCAAGACCGCCTCGTCGCGAATCCGGCCCACCTGCGCCCACAGGCGCCCACGAGCGAGCGAGCCGTGCAGATCCGCGACCGTCTTCCGCTCGATCAGAACGCCTCCGGGGACGCGGTAATCGCCTGCCGCGAGCGGCTCGACCGTCACACGTGCCCCGAGACGCAGGAGCGCAGCCGGGACGACGCTCCCTCGCTCGAAGACGTCCGCCACGACCACGGCGATCGCGCCGGTCTGCTCCCTGTCCATAGTTGCGTATACTAAACAGTCAACAGGACGACATCGCCCTCTGCGCGGCGGGCGAAGGCTGGTTTCCAGACGCCGACCACAACGGCATCATCCACTCCGGCGCCAACAACAAACCGCGAAGCCCCAGGGGGCCTCGCGGTTTGAGTAAGGAACATTTGGTGGAGCTAGCCCGGATCGTTCTGCCCCGCTCCCCGGTCCCGCGTTGACAGGTAGCTGGGTTGGAGCGCCGGACGATCCCGGAGGCGCGTAGCGCCGGAGGGATCGTCCGGCGGCCGGCTCAGGATGGGCCGCTCGACTGGAGTTGGAAATAACCCGCCTATGCGGAGCTACGCATAGCCGGGTCAATTCCAACTCCACCTCGACCGCGATCACTGCCTCGCGTCCGACCAGCCGCCCGGCCCACTCACGCAGCCGATCTCGGTCAGCAGCAAACCGCTCCTCCTCGACCTCACCCGAGGTCGGATCGAGCACCACAGCCTGGAACACGTGCTTATGGATGTCGACCGCCGCGCACAGCACCACGCCACCTCCTCGTCAGGGAACGACCGCGATCAGCAACCGCGGCCCGGCCGAACCCGGCCTTCATGACATCCACTTGACAGGACGTGACCGTGCCCCGCTCCCCGCGCGGGATTGCGACACGGGCCTCGATCGAGCTCCGACCTGGCTGGTCGTGCCGGCGGCAGCCACTCGCGACGCGTCGCTCTCTTCGGCGGCGTGACATACGTCAGCGCTCTACGGACCTACGTCACGCCGCCGGTCGGTCGGTCGGGTATCGCGCTACCCCGAGATGACGAAGAACTTACGCAGTGGGGCGCGCAGAGCCCACGTCGAGGTTGCTCCCTTTGGGAAGGACGCGATGTCCCCTGGTGCGAGGGTGACGGTGTCGCCGCCGTCGACGGCAATGTCGAGGTCGCCGTCGAGTACGTGGAAGCTCTCGTCGCCGCCGAACACGTAGCGGAACGTGGACGGCTCAGCAGTGAACATTCCGGTGTAGAGCACGCCCTCGCCGCCGGACTCGGTGCGGAGCCAGGCTACCTTTGCGTCGGGGTCTCCCTCGAGGACGGCCTCGAAGCCGTTGAACGGCTCGTAGTCGGTGGTGTCGACGTGCGTCTTGCATGGGGCCATGACGTTGCTCATCGTGCTCCTTTAGTCGTGGTGAGTCCCGAAGCCGCGCTTGCTGGATGGGCCCGGAGGCTTGGGGAATCTGCTGAGGGGCAGTTCTCGTTAGGTGCGCTTGACCACCTCCCCCCTCTGCGCCGCCCGCTCCGAATCGAGTGCGAGGCGGAAGAGGTCGGCGGTGTGCTCGAGTGCGGCGTGGGAGTCGTGGCGCTCGAGGGCGTTGAGGGTGAAGTCGGCAGCGACGCGGTCGAACGGCAGGTAGGTGACGTCGACCCGTTCTGGGCAGAGGTCGTCGAAATGGGCCGCACCCCGGGCAGGGATGCAGATCGTGTTGTCGACGACTGTTCCCTTGGTCCCCATCACGCGAATGCCGAACCGGTATGGGGCCGACGCCTCGAGTGTGATGGTCGCGCGCCCGATCGCTCCGTTCGCGAACCGGACGATCGTGCAGGCGGTCACGTCGTATTCCCACTTCGACCGTCGCCGGGTGGAAACGGCGCTCACCTCGGTGATGCGGCTGCCGGCGAGCCACTCGAGCTGGTCGTAGGCATGGCAGCCGGCATAGAGGTGGACGTTTCCGCCGCGTGCCACAGTGCGTGCCCAGTCCGGCTCGGAGCCCTCGATCTCGCCGAAGACGAAGTCCGCCTCGACACAGAAGATCTCGCCGAGATTGCCCGCATCGCGGGCGCCGACGATCGCCTCGATCATCGGGTGCCAGCGAAGGATCATGTTGACCTGGCAGAGGACGCCCGCGCGCCGCACCTCCTCGAGGATCAGGTCGAGGTCGTCATGCGTGATCGCCGCCGGCTTCTCGAGCAGCACGTGCGCCCCGTGCCGAACCGCCTCGACGGTCATCGATGCGTGGACGTCGTTTGGCGACGCGACGACAACCGCGTCGACGGGGGAGCCGGCGAACGTGTCGGAGAGGGACGCGTAGACGGGGCAGTCGAGCCCGAGGTCGTGTGCGACAGACGCGGCCCGATCGAGGTCGAGGTCGACGATGGCGCGGACCTCCGCGTTTGGCAGTGCTGCGAACTCGCGCAGATGCTCAACACCTGCGTTGCCCGTGCCGCAGACGGCGACGCCGAGGAGATCGGTCACGACGACTTGTCGACGACCTCGAACAGGCAGAGCGCGTTGCCGTCGGGATCGTACAGGTAGGTCGTATAGCTGGTGACGCCGTTCAGCACGTAGCGGACGGGGTCGTGGATCACCTCGACCCCGGCGGTGCGTAACTTCTCGACGACGGCGGCGCTGTCGTTGCAGGCGAACGGCACGATCGCCACGCCGGGATCGGAGAGCCGGCGGCGGGGCGACGGGTCGACACGGGGCTGCTTGTACTCGATCAGCTCGAGGTGGGTGCCGTCGACGGCGCGCAGGAAGACGGCCTGGATTCGCGCTCCGGGGATCCCACACACCGTCTCGTGATAGATGTGCCAGCGCGCCTCCTCCTCGGGACTCCAGTCGGAGTCCGCGCCCTTTGTCTCCACCACCTCCATGCCGAGCAGGTCGCGGTAGAAGCCGAGCGCGCGGGACATGTCGGCGACAGTGAGCGCGGTCGTGTCCACGCCTGTTGCGAGAGCCATTGCGTCTCCTTACTCGAGATCGGATAGGACGACCTGTGCGGTGTTGTGACCGGGCAGCCCGGTCACGGCAGGGCCCGGGTGCATTCCGGCTCCGGAGAGGTAGAGCCCCTCGATGGGGGTGCGGTAATCGGACAGCTCGGGGAGCGGGCGGAATCCGAACGCCTGGTGGGGCGTGTAGTCGACGTGATTCATGTTCCCGTTGGGGTTGTCCATCAGCTCCTCGTAGTCGGTGGGCGACCGCGCGGTCCACGCGATCAGCGCGTCCTTGACGTTGGGGGCGCACCGCGTGTACTCGTCGAGCAGTCGCATCGCCATCGTCTCCTTGGCCCGGGCGTCCCACGTGCCGCCGTCGGCGAGCTCGACGGGAACCCAGACGTGCAGTCCGAGAGTGTGCTTGCCTGCGGGCGCGAGGCTTGGGTCGAGGGTGCTCGTGTGAGTGCACCACGACCAGCCGATCTTCGTCGGCAGCCGACGGTCCCGGATGTAGCGCCACATCGTGTCGGCGTGGTCGACGGAGGGGCACAGCATCCCTGCGGCGGTGCGGAATCCGCGGTTCGACCCGTCGTCCCCGGATTCGCTGAACACAGGTGCCTCGTCCAGCGCATAGAAGCACTTGATGACGCCGGTGTTGTCGATCTGGATCGAGCGCACGCGCCGCAGGAATGCAGGGTCGAGCTGGTCAGGGTCGATCAGGCGGGTGAACGTGCGGACAGGGCTGACCGCCGAGATGACGGCGCGACGGGCACCGATCTCTTGCCCATCCGCAGTGCGCACGCCGACGGCGCACCCGCCGCGGATGATCACCTCGCCGACGTGTGAGTCCCGCAGGACCGTCCCGCCGCTCTCCTCGAGCGCGCGGACGATCGCGTCGCAGACTGCGCTCATCCCGCCGCGCGCGCGTGTCACTCCGCCGGCGTGGCTCCATGGAAGCTCGACCATTCCGAACGCCGACCCGGGCTGGTCGAGCGACGTCTTCGTCTGCATCGCGAAGAACGCCATCAGCGATCGCATCTCGGGCGACGTGAAGCACTCCTCGAGGTACTGGCGCGCGGGCATCAGGGCGACGCGGGCCATCTCGGCGGCATCCGGCGAGCGCAGCGCCTTGCCAGCGGCGCCGAGCAACGAGGCACCGGCGCGAGCCGTCCGGGGAGGGAGGTGAAACGGCGCCTGAGGTCGTCCTGCGGACGATGGGCGCCAGAGGGAACCGGCCGTCGGCCCGGGATAGGCGGAATCCGGCTGTAGAACGGGCCGATGATCTCGTCGAGGCCTCCCCAGAGGCTGTAGTACCGCGCATAGGCCTCAGCGTCTTCGGGAGAGACGGCGGCGATGCTCTCTGCGGTCCGTTCCCAGCTTCGGTGGACGAAGATGTGCTTCCCGTTCGGGAACGGCATCACGAAGTGGGGGTCGCTCTCGATCAGCTCGAGACCGTGCCGCGCCAGCTCGAGGTCGCAATAGACTGGCTGGTCGGCGAAGCCGAGCAGCTCCGTGGCTCCACCCTGGAACAGGAACTCGGGGTGCTCGGCGAGCAGCGGCTCAGAGGTCGCGCATCCCCCGACGATCGGCCGGCGCTCGATGACCGCGGTCAAGTGCCCGGCGCGCGCCAGGTACGCCCCACAGGTGAGTCCGTTGTGGCCGCCCCCGATGACGACGACGTCGAAGTCCACGTCAACCTCTAAGAAAATCGATTTTCTATCGTAGAATCTCTACCACTGCCGCATGCATGTCAAGGGGCACGTGTCAGCTGAGGAGCTGTCTGATGACCAACTCGAGCTGCCGGTATCCGATCTCGAGCGACGACTCGTCGATCCATTCGCCGCTCGTGTGCATGTCTCCGCCGCGCGCGACTCCCAGGGTCAGCGCGGGGATGCCGCTGCTGAGCGCGACGTTGGCGTCGGTCGAGCCGGCTTCGAGCAACGTGTCCAGGCCAAGCTCGGTACGTGCTGCCATCACGGTGCGAAGCAGGTCATGGTCATGGTCGAGCCGACCCGCAGGGCGACGACCGAGCACCTCCGCCCGAACCGTGAGCGGCGGAGGCACCTCGAGCTCACGTAGCAGCGCCTCGAACCGGTCGAGCGTCACTGGATCGAGTGAACGACACTCGACCACAAGCTCCGCGTGGTCCGCGATGCTGTTGACGGAGCGGCCGCCGGACGCGAGGCCGATGTTGACGGAGCTGCCGCCGATCCCGTCCTTGAGGAGCTCATGCCCCACGGCGAGGAGCTCATGCAATGCGCTGGGCCGGCCCCGGTCGACCCACGGGTGCCCCCCCGGCCCCTCCACGCACACCTGCGCGCGAACGCTGCCCACGGCGTCCACGAGCACATGGTCGATCAGGTGCCCTTCGACGGCGATGAAGAGCCGGGGTGCGAGCGCGGCGATCGCGGCCCGTGCGCCGCGCAGGTTGCCGAGCCCCTCCTCACCGACGGTGAATGCCACAGCCCCCGGAGCCAGTGGGCGCTCGTCGAGCAGCTGCTCGACGACGTTGAGCGTGACGGCGATCGCGGCGGCGTTGTCCCCGACGCCCGGCCCGACGAGCAGGCCGTCGGCCCGGCGAACGGTCAGGTCGGTCTCCGCCGCGAACACGTTGTCGACATGTGCAGCGACGAGGACGCGTGGCTTTCCGTCGCTCCAGCGCCACACCAGGTTGCCCGCGTCGTCACGCGTACGCGTGCCGGGCGCGTTCGTGAGACGCTGTTCGAGCCAGTCAATGCGGCGTACCTCATCGAAGGTCGGTGCAGGGATCTCGGCGATCGCGATGAGGTCAGCGACGAGCCGGGCGGTTCGTCTTTCGTCTGTCACAGCCCAGCCTCCGGTGCGCGACGTCGACTCTGCATCTCGCGAGGGTCGGGAACCGGGATCGCCGACAGGAGCCTGCGGGTATACGCATCCGTTGGGCTCTCGAAGAGGTTATCGGCTGCAGCGAGCTCGACGATGGATCCGTCATTCATGACCGCGATCCGATCGCTGACAGTGCGGATCACGGCAAGGTCGTGGCTGATGAACAGATAGGTGAGACCGAGCTCGTCCTGGATATCCTTGAGAAGGTTGAGGATCTGTGCTTGGACGGACACGTCGAGGGCCGAGACCGGCTCGTCACAGACGACGAGCTTGGGCTCGAGCGCGAGCGCCCGGGCGATCCCGACGCGCTGGCGCTGGCCGCCAGAGAACTCGTGTGGGTAGCGGTCGGCGGCCGATGACTCCAGCCCCACGAGTTCGAGCAGCTCTGCGACGCGTTTGGCACGGGCGGAGCGGTCGCCAATCCCGTGCACTCGCAGCGGCTCGGCGATGACAGTGCCGACGCGCATGCGCGGGTCGAAAGAGGAGTACGGATCCTGAAAGACGATCTGCATGTCGCTGCGGATCCCGCGCAGTCTCGCCTGGGAGAGGCCGGTGATGTCGACGCCATGGAACAGCACGACACCAGCGGTCGGCTCGACGAGGCGCAGCACGCAGTAGGCGGTCGTGGACTTCCCCGACCCGGACTCTCCCACGATTCCGAGCGTCTCGCCCGGGAGCACGTCGAAGCTGACGTCGTTGACCGCAATGACTGGCGGTGCCGCACGGCCGCTCAGTCCCCCCCGCGCCGGGTAGACCTTGCGTAGGCCGCGGACGGAGAGTAGCGGCTCTGCAGGCCCCGTCATGCCACGTGAGCGGGGCGCCGCTCGCTAGTCGGATGGGACGTGCGGACGAGGTGCCCGGGCCGAATCGCGCGCAGAGCCTGGGGCTCGCTCGCGCACGCGTCGAGCGCGACATGCGGGCAGCGCGGCGCAAAGCGGCAGCCGGGTGGCGGATCGATCAGCACCGGCGGCCGGCCGGCGATCGCCTCCAGCCGCCCTCTCCGCGCCTCTGAGGAGTCGACGCGCGGCAGCGCGCGCAGCAGCGCCTCGGTGTAGGGATGCTCGGGGTGGTCGAAGAGCTCGAGGGTCGGCGCCTGCTCGACGACCTGCCCGGCGTACATCACGACGACGTCGTGCGCGACGTCCGCGATCACCCCCATGTCGTGCGTGATCAGCAGCATGGCCATGTTGTGAGCCTGACGGAGATCGTCGAGCAGCTCGAGAATCTGCCCCTGCACCGTCACGTCGAGTGCTGTCGTCGGCTCGTCGGCGATCAGCAGCTTCGGTCGGCACGAGATCGCGATCGCGATCATCACGCGCTGGCGCATCCCACCGGAGAACTGGTGGGGGTAGTCGTCCAACCGGTCAGCCGCACGCGCGATCTGCACCTCCTCGAGCAGCTCGCGGGCGCGACGGATGGCGTCGGCACGCCCGACATCCTCGTGGCGACGAAGCGTCTCGACGATCTGCGCTCCGACGGTGTTTGTCGGGTTGAGCGAGGTCATGGGGTCCTGGAAGATCATCCCGATGTCGTGGCCGCGCAGATCCTCGAGCTCACGCCGGCCGAGCGTCGCGACGTCGCGGCCGTCGAACGTGACCGTCCCTGATGCGATCGACGCAGACGGGGGAAGCAGGCGGACCAGTGAGAGGGCGGTCACAGACTTCCCGCACCCCGACTCCCCCACGATCCCGAGCGTCCGACCGCGCTCGACGGTGAGACTGACGCCGTCAACGGCACGGACGACACCGCGCCGCGTCCGAAACCAGGTGCGCAGGTCGGCAACCTCGAGCAGCGCCACGGGACCGCTAGAACGACGCCAGCCGGTCGACGGCGGCGACGATCGATTCGGAGTTGGGCATGAGCGCCTGCTGGAGAGCAGGAGAGGCCGGCACGCGGATGTCGGGCGCACCGACCCGCCCGATCGGCGCGTCGAGCAGGTCGAACCCGTCGGTGACCACCCGGGCGGCGATCTCGGCACCGAACCCGCCGGTCAGATTCGCCTCGTGGGCGATGACCAGGCGGCTCGTCCGACGCACGGAATCGAGCACGGTGCCCATGTCGAGCGGCGAGAGCCAGCAGAGGTCGACGACCTCGGCGCGAATCCCGCGCTCGGCGAGCCGATCGGCCGCCGTGAGCGCCTCGCCGACCATTCGCGACCAGGAGACGATGGTGACATCGCTTCCCTCCCGAACGACACGCGCGCCGCCGACCGCTTCCACGGGGCCGCCGAGCCTGACCTCGCGCTTCTGTTGGTACAGCGCGCGGCTCTCGACCACGATCACGGGATCGTCGGAGGCAATCGCGGCGCGGAGCATCGTGTAGGCCCGCTCCGCGTCGGCTGGCAGACCGATCCGCAGGCCCGGGGTGTGCGCGAAGATCGCCTCGAGCGACTGCGAGTGCTGCGCGCAGGATCCCGGTGTGAAGCCCTGCTGGGAGCGAACGGTGATCGGCGCGGTGAACTCGCCGCGAGACAGGAACCGCACGTTTGCCGCCTGGTTCACGAGCTGGTCGAGGGCGACGAGGAAGAAGTCTGCGAACATGATCTCGACGATCGGCCGGCGCCCGCGCATCGCCGCGCCGATCGCACCGCCGAGGATGGCGGACTCGGAGATCGGGGTGTCGAACACGCGCTCGCCAAATGCCTTGCGCAACCCCTTCGTGGAGCCGTAGGGGCCGCCCGGCAGCCCGATGTCCTCGCCGAACACGATCGCCTCGGGATAGGTCTCGAGCGCCCAGCGCTGGGCCTCGGTCACGGCCTGCATGTAGGTCAGCTCACGCGTCTCGGGCAGCGTCTGCATCGCGTCAGGCGTAGAGGTGCTCGGTCACCGATTCGGTGGTGGGGAACGGGACGTTGTGGGATGCGGCGACCGCCGCGTCGAGCTCCTGCTCGACCTCGTCGTCGATGCGGTCGGCCTCGGCGTCACCGATGACGCTGCGCAGACGCCCGACCGGTTCCCGCGTCATCGCGTCCTCGATCTCACCAGCGGGGCGGTAGTGCTGCGGATCGAGGTCGTAATGGCCGACGAGGCGCTCGGTGTGCGCCTCGATCAGCGACGGCCCGCCGCCGCTGCGAGCGCGTTCCACTGCCTGGCGCACCGCGCTCTCGACGGCGTCCACGTCGTTCCCGTCGATCGTGGCGGGCGCCATGCCGTACATCGGTGCGCGCTCGACGAGCGTCGCCGTTGGGATCATGTCCCGCACGGGCGTCAGCTCGGAGTAGACGTTGTTCTCGACGACCACGACGAGAGGGAGGCGCATGGTTCCGGCCATGTTCAGCCCTTCGTGCACCGCGCCCTGGTTGAGTGCGCCGTCGCCGATCGCGACCAGGCTGACCGACCCAGACCCGTCGAAGTACGACGCCAGCGCCGCGCCCATCGCGATCGGAACCCCGGCTCCCACGATCGAGTTCTCGCCGAGGAACCCGTGACGGGCCGAGCAGAAGTACGGGGATCCGCCGAGGCCGCCGGAGAGCTCGGACGCCCGACCCTGCAGCTCGGCGAACAGCTGCGCAAGCGGCAGGCCCCTGGCGATCGCCCAGCCGTGGCCACGATAGGTGACCGTGAGCGCATCACGCTGCTCGAGACAGGCGCAGGCGCCGACCGGAATCGCCTCCTGGCCGTTGCAGAGGTGCATCGAGCCCAGGATCAACCCGTCGGTCTTCAGCCCGACGAGCCGCTCCTCGAAGCGGCGGATCAGACGCACATGACGGTAGGCGAGAAGAGGTTCCATTGTCGGGAAATCGATTTCCTCCATCCTGACGGTGCGCAGCAGGGCGTGTCAAGCGAGCTCGACGACGGCGTCGACACGATGGGTTTGACATGGCGCCGTCCAGGAAGCAAGATCGCAGGAAATCGATTTCCCAAGGAGCGTCATGGACACACAGCGACATGCAGGCCGCACAGTCCTCGTGACGGGCGGAGGAAGCGGAATCGGCCGGGCGACGGCGCTTCGCTTCGCCGATGAGGGTGCCGCGGGTGTGGTCATCGTCGACCGGCTCCAGGACCGGCTCGACGCTGTCGCGGCCGAGCTCTCTCAGCGCGGCACGAAGGTTGGGACGGTCTGCTGCGATCTCTACGAGATCAGTGATGCAGACCGCGCGGTGCACGAGGCGGGCGAGCATTTCGGCCGGATCGACGTCGTCATCTCGAACGCCGCCGCCTGGACGGCGGAGTCGTTCCTCGACATGAAGGACGAGTCCTGGCTCAAGGTGATCGGCGTCAACCTGACGGCCGGGTACGTGATCGGCCAGCGAGCGGCGCGCGCGATGGTTGCGAGCGGGCGCGGCGGGGCGATCCAGTACACCGCGTCCATCTCGTCCCTCGGCGGCTCCCCGATGTTCTCGCACTACAACGCGGCCAAGGCCGGCCTCGCCAACCTTGTCAAGACGATGTCGCTCGAGTTGGTCGGGTACGGCATCCGCGTGAACGCGGTCAGCCCTGGCCCGACAGACACACAGCAGTCCGTAGACGTCGTCGGATTGGAGCTCATGGACAAGTGGCGCCGCGAGGGATTCCCCGTCGCCCCCATGGGACGACTCGGATCGGCCGAGGACATGGCCGCCGCGCACTCGTTCCTCGCCTCCGACGACGCGTCGTACGTGACGGGTGTGAACCTCGTCGTCGACGGCGGGCTCACCGCCCACGCCTACTCGGTGCCGGAGTCCTGACCATGAGGCTCACGAATGACGTCTACCTCGTCGGCGGTGGCGACTACGGGTTCAACCTCACCCACCGACTCGACTGCCACACCTACCTGATCGACGGAGGTGGTGAGCTCGCGCTCGTCGACGCAGGGTTCGGCCCTGGCACCGACGAGATCCTCGACCTGGTTCGCGCCGACGGCTTCGACCCGACAGACATCTCGAAGATCTTCGTGACCCACTATCACGCGGACCACGCCGGCGGCTCGGCAGCGATGAAGCGCGCAACGGGAGCGCAGGTCTGCGCCGGGGTCGAGGCCGCCCCGACGATGCGGGCCGCCGACGCCGACCAGATCGGGCTCGCCTGGGCGCAGAGCTTCGGGTTCTACCCCGCCGACTACGTGCTCGAGCCGGTCGACGTCGACATCGAGTTCTCCGACGGAGAGCGCTTCGCGGTCGGTGAACTCGAGATCGAAGCAATCGCGACGCCGGGCCACTGCCAGGGTCACTACTGCATGCGCCTGTTCGGCCGAGACCGGGTCTACCTGTTCGCCTCCGACGCCGTGTTCTGGGGCGGCGCGATCATCCTGCAGAACGTGCGGGACTCGAATCTCCAGCAGTACGCGGAGTCCTGCAACAAGATCGCGAACCTCGAGTGGGAGGGTCTCCTTCCGGGACACCACGTAATCTCGTTGCGCAACGGCCACCGGCACGCGGAGGCGGCCGCCAGCGACTTCAACCGCATCGGCCTGCCCCGCGACCTGCTGCGGTGAGCCGTGGTCCGGCTCCGTGAACGACAAGAAACCACCCGCCTCCACCGACTCACGTCCCGCCCGGCTGGCGGACGTCGCTGCGGCGGCCGGTGTTGGCCCCTCGGTCGTATCGCGCATCCTGAACGAGGATCCACTCCTGTCGGTGCGCCCCGAGACCCGGGAGCGTGTGCAGGCGGCGGCCCGCGAGCTCGATTACCGCCCGAACTTCCTTGCACGCGGTCTCCGCTCGGCCCGCACGATGACGATCGCGCTGGTCGTGCCGAACCTGACGCACCCGGTCAACGCGGCGATCATCCATGGAGCGAACGCCGCGGCGACGGAGCGCGGCTACGCGAGCCTGGTCGTGGACGCGAGCGAGTTCTTTGCCTCCGGACAGGCGTTCACGAACCTCCTCCGCGAGCATCGAGTCGACGGCGTCCTCGTCGCCGGCGCCTCGGACGACGCAACGTCCCGCGACCTGCTGGACGACCTGATGCGCCTGCGCTTCCCATTCGTGCTCGCGAACCGGCGACTTCCCGGCATCGAGCCCTACGTGGTGCTCGACGACGCGGCCGGCATGGAGCTCGCGGTTGACCATCTCGTCGGTCTCGGCCACCGCCGCGTTGCGCTGATTAGCGGGCCCGCGACCGCCGACACCGCGGTCCGTCGACTCGAGGGCTTCCGCCGTGGAATGCGGAAAGCCGGGCGCCGCATAGCGCGGGAGCACGTCGTCGAGAGCACCGTCGAGGAGGAGGGCGGCTTCCGTGCGATGGAGGCACTCCTCGGTCTGGCGCGACGGCCGACGGCCGTGGCGGTGTGGAGCCTCGGGGCCGCGGTCGGGGCACTCGCGGCAGCGCGCCGGACGGGGCTGACCATGCCCCGCGATCTCTCGGTCGTCGCATTCCACGACGCGCCCATCGCAGCCTACCTCGACCCGCCGCTCACCACGGTGCAGATGGCCCTCGGCCGGATGGCCGAGGAGTCGGTCGGTCTGCTCCTCGACCAGATCAACGGCGAGCAAGTCTCCAGCAGGGTGATCGACGTGCCGCCGGTCCTCGTGCTGCGCGACTCGACCAGCACACCCGCTGGCGGCGCTTGACATGTGGGATACGGCGCGGGATGATGGCCTCCTCGCAGTTGGGAAAACGATTTCCTAATACCTTTGTCTTCAGGGCAGCGTCAGAACGTCCGTCCACGGAACACACGCCGGAAAGGAGAACGTCGTGGCTCGAGAGGGTGACCGCATCGACCAGCTCGTCGACCAGTACCTGTCGGACGGGCTCGACAGACGAGAGTTCTTCAAGCGCGCGAGCGCGCTGGGGCTCTCGCTCGGCTTCGCAGGCACACTTCTGGCCGGCCTCGACCGTGGATCGGTCGCGCACGCCGCGACGCGGCGGAGCGCCGCCGTCGTGGGTGGCACCCTGCGTGAGGGGTACGATCGCGACGTGAGCCGGATGGACCCGGTCAACACGACCTGGTGGGATCCTGGCCTCTACCCCGCCACCCACGAGACGCTCGTTGCCACCTCGCCCAAGGGGCAGTTCCAGCCGATGCTCGCGAAGAGCTGGGCGGTCAGCAAGAACGGGCTCGAGTGGATGTTCACGCTCCGGAAGGGTCTGAAGTTCCAGAGCGGCGCCGTCGTGACCGCCGCGGCCGTCGCCGCCGCGATGAAGACATTCGCCGACCCTAAGAGCGGCGTCAACGCGGGCTTCTGGAAGCCGGTCAAGAGCATCAAGGCCGTCGGCGCGGACAAGGTGAAGGTGACGCTCTCGCATCCCTACGCCGACTTCCCATTCGTCCTCAACAACGGCTACTCGGCGATCTTCAACGCCCCAACTCGCACCAAGCTCGGCGACAAGTACGGCGTCACCCGCACCGACGGCACTGGCCCGTTCCAACTGAAGGAGCTCGTCCCCGGAAGCCACGCGGCGGTGACGCGCTGGGACGGGTACCCCGGCCCCGGCTCGCCGTTCGTGAAGAACAAGGGCAAGGCCTATCTCGACGGCATCCGCTGGGAGGTCTTGCTCGAGCCCGCGAAGCGCGCCAACGAGCTCGAGGCGGGCAATGTCGACACGCTCCGCAACCCTGCCCCGCAGGACGTCCTGCGCCTCAAGCGCAACAAGAACATCAGCGTGATCGAGCTACGCGAGCCGTCGCTCTACCTACTCGGTCTCAACTTCAAACAGACGAAGCTCGGCTTCGACGACGTCCGTGTCCGGCAGGCGATCTCGTATGCGATCGACCGCAACGCAATCGTCAAGACCGTCTTCTTCGGCAAGGCGACCCCGGCCTATACGCTCGTGCCCTCGAGCTACCCTTACTACGTCAAGGCAGTCGAGAAGTACGGCGCATTCGACACGGCCAAGGCCAACCAGCTCCTCGACGCGGCCGGCTGGAACCGCAGCGGTGGCGGTGTCCGCTCGAAGAACGGCCAGAAGCTCTCGTTCAAGATCATCATCGAGAACGACAAGTTCGAGCAGCTGATCGCGCAGGCTGTCCAGCAGATGCTGAAGGACGTCGGCGTCGACATGCAATTCACAGTGCTCGGCTCCGACTACTTCTCGAAGTTCGCCGCGCCGGGTGGGCCGACCGGCTACATGATCAAGAACCTCTGGACGAACATGATGGACGCGTCGATCCTGTTCGCCGGCTCGGCGAACGCGGTGCCAGCGTGCTGCAACGCCTCGAATGCGAGCATCCCTGCTCTCGACAAGGCGTTCGACGACTGGCAGAAGGCCGCGAACGTCGGGCAGCTGAGAGGCGCCGCCGCGCGTGCCCAGCTGATCACCGCCCAGCAGCTCCCCTTCATCCCGATCGTCACGCCGTTCGTCATCTGGGCCCACTCGAAGAAGGTCGTGGGCTGGGTTCCGAACGAGGCGAACCTCTACCCCTACTACAACGACGTCTACCTCCAGAAGTAGGTCGCGCCGGGACTCCCTCGTCCGGCACGCTGTCCAACAACCGAGATGACCGCATACATCGTCCGCCGTGCGATCTACGCGCTCGTTGCGATGTTCGTCGCCTCCGTCATCATCTTCTACGGGCTCCGGGTCGCGCCCGGAGCCCCGGACAGCACGCTCTTCAACCCGTTCGCCTCGCAAGAGGCCAAGCAGGCGCTGCGCGAGAAGCTCGGGCTGAACGACCCGCTCCCGCTCCAATACGTGCACTTCCTGCGCGATCTCGTGCACGGCAACCTGGGAGACTCGATCAAGAGCGGGCAGCCCATTCCGACCCTGCTCGCCCAGTACGGCAAGAACAGCATCCTGCTCGTCGCGAGCGCCGCCTTCCTCACCTATGCGCTTTCTATCCCCCTTGGCATCCTCGCCGCGACCTACCGTGGCCGCTGGCCCGATCATCTCACAATGGTGTTGGCGAGCGTCGGCATGGGCGTCCCCAACTTCCTGCTTGGGCTCCTGCTCTCCCTCATTGTCGGCCTGGAGCTGGGTTGGCTGCCGATCTCCGGCTCCGGCGGTTGGCAGTATCTCGCCCTGCCGGCGATCACTCTTGCCGCGGAGGGCGTCGCGGTCAGCCTCCGGTTGATGCGCTCGTCGGTGCTTGAGCAGCTCGACCAGGACTACGTACGCGCCCTTCGGGCACGCGGCCTGCGAGGCCACACGATCATCTGGAGGCGCGTCGCCCGCAACGCGCTGCTGCCGATCATCTCGCTCTCCGGCATCCAGATCGGGGCGCTGATCGGGTACACCGCGATCGTCGAGATCATCTTCCGCTACCCAGGTCTCGGCCAGCTGCTCGTCTCGGCGGTGCTCCAGCGCGACTACCCCGTCGCGTTGTGGCTCTCACTACTTCTCACCGGGTCGGTGATTCTCATCAACTTCATCGCCAACATCGGCTACGCGCTCGCTGACCCGCGCATTCGGGTCTCGGGCGACACGAGCGGCGGATGACCGAGATCCCCGGCAACCCCACCCTGCTCCCCGCCGAGGCCAGTCCATCGCGCGGTCGCGTCGCCGACACGCTCCGGCGGCACCCATCACTCATCTTCGGCGGTGTCCTTGCCGGCCTCTTCGTCCTCGTCGGCATCGTCGGCCTCGTATTGCTCGCCACCCCCGCGCTACACCCGCTCTACCTCCAGCAAAACCTCAACACGAGCCTCACCCCGCCCGGATCAAGTGGATACCCGCTCGGCTCGGACCAGCTCGGACGCGACGTCCTCTGGCGCATCGTGGCTGGCACCGGCGTCTCTCTCGGGATCGCCGCCGTGGTGACGATCCTCTCGATCACCGTCGGAGGTCTCGTCGGGATCGTCGCAGGGTTCTACCGGGGCAAAGCCGACGTCGTCCTGAGCGGCATCGTAGACATCACCTGGGGCTTCCCGATCATCCTGCTCGCCATCATCCTCGCCGGAGTGTTCGCCCCCGGGCTCACCCCCGTCGTGCTCGGCATCGCCCTGATCAACTGGGCGGGCTTCGCCCGGATCATCCGCGGCGAGGTGCTCTCCCTGCGCGAGCGCGACTTCATCCGCGCCGGACGCGCGATCGGCATGTCGAACCGTTCCATCATCCGGCGGCACGTGATCCCGAACCTCGTACCCGCCACGCTTGTGATGGCGTCCTACTACGTCGCGATCACGATCATCGCCGAAGCAGGCCTCTCGTTCATCGGCGTCGGGATCCAGCCGCCCACCCCGAGCCTCGGCCAGATGATCGCCGACGGCCAGAACTACTGGTCGAACGCGCGCTGGCTCGTGATCGAGCCGGGCCTTGCGCTCGTCCTGATCGTGCTCGGCCTCAACGCGCTCGGCGACGGTCTGCGCGACCTCCTCGACCCTCGGCTACGCACCCGCGAGTGATCGAGGCCGTCGAGATCACCACCCGCGACGGCTTCGTGCTGCGTGGGGAGGTCGCGGTGCGCGCCTCGGACTGGATCGTTCTCGTCCATGCTCCCGGTGAGGACATCGACGCCTGGCGTCCGCTCAGCACCCTGCTCGAGGAGCACCAGTTGACGGTGCTTGCCGTCGACCTGCGCGGCCACGGTGGCTCGGACGGAGAGCCCGACACGGCGATGGCCGCCACAGACGTCGAGGCGATGCTCTACTATGCGCGATCGCACATGGCGCTGAGGGTGTTTCTGGCCGCGGCCGCGGCCAGCGCCGTGCCGGTGCTCGACATCGCCGACCGCTCTCCCGTCGAGGGACTGGTGCTCGTCTCCCCTCTCGGCGTGCAGGACACCGGCGAAACGCCCGTCCCCCGACTCGTCCTCCACGACCCCGAGGACGCCGAGCAAGAGGCCTCCGCTGCACGGTTGGCCGAGGCACCCGGCTGGTCGCTCGGGATCAGCCTCCCCGCTGCCGGGCGCAGCTGTGGGATGGTGCAAGGCGAGTGGGGTGAGAACGTGACCGGCTACGTGATCGCGTTCCTCCGCGACGTCCGCCTCAACCACCCCGACCGCCTGCCTCCCGACTCGGACTGACACCCGACCTGGTGTCACGATCGGAGGATGCCGCGGTCACGCGCCGGGGACCACAAGCCAGACGTCTGTCCACCCGGACAGTCAAGAGACCGGCCCGTCACTCCGGCGACGAATCTCGCGCCTCCGAGAGGGTAGCCGGTGACGTCCCTGGACCGCTGTAACTTCGGTCTGGCGTAGGCTCCGGTGGGCGATTCTACGCGGCGACTACCTCCTGTTCTTCGTCGCGGTTTTGTTCGGTTGCGATGCGTGCGATCTGTTGCCGTT